>JAGRLQ010000149.1 GCA_020441735.1 Nitratireductor sp. | reverse complement strand
TGGGTGATGTCGTCATCCTCGAAGCAGCGCAGCACATGGACGATGGCGTCAACCTCGCGGATGTTGGCGAGGAACTGGTTGCCAAGGCCTTCGCCCTTGGAGGCGCCGCGCACAAGGCCTGCAATATCGACGAAGGAGATGCGCGTCGGGATGATTTCCTTCGAACCGGCAACACCGGCAATCTGCTTCAGCCGCTTGTCGGGTACCGCCACCTCGCCGGTATTCGGCTCGATGGTGCAGAAGGGATAGTTGGCGGCCTGCGCAGCAGCCGTCTTGGTGAGTGCGTTGAAAAGCGTGGATTTGCCCACATTGGGCAGGCCCACGATGCCGCATTTGAAACCCATCTTGCTATTCTTTCCCGAACAGTTTTTTCAGCATGTCGGCCATCGGGCCGGTTTTGGGGACATCCACTTTCGGCGCATTGCTGCGCGCCTGATGGATATGGCTTTTGGCCCTTTTTGCTGGCTTCGGCCCGGAACCCAGCTTCTCGCCGCCTACCGCAAGCGCAACGCGGTTCATGAAGGTCGAGGGGTCGTTTGATGCCAGCAGGCCGGCATTGTCTGCGATGGCCTCCAGCAGGGGATCGAGCCATTCGTGGTCCGCCTTGGCGAAGTCGCCCAGAACGTGACCGGTAACGCGCGCCTTGTCGCCGGGGTGGCCAATGCCGAGCCGCACGCGGGCATAGTCCTTGCCGCAATGGGCGTCGATCGACTTGATGCCGTTGTGGCCGCCGGAACCGCCGCCGGTTTTCACCCGCACCTTGCCGGGGGCAAGATCGAGTTCATCGTAGAAGACGGTGATGTCGCCGGTTGCCATCTTGTAGAAGCGCATCGCTTCGCCGACGCTTTCGCCGGAAAGGTTCATCATCGTCTGGGGCTTTACCAGCAGCACCTTTTCGCCGACCAGTTCACCATCGGCTATTTCCGCCCTGAACTTCTTGCGCCAGGGGGAAAAGGAATGGCGGCGGTGTATCTCATCCGCCGCCATGAAGCCGATATTGTGCCGGTTGCCGGCATATTTCTCCCCCGGATTTCCCAACCCCACGAGCATGCGCATGGCGGAACCTCCTTGCGGGAGAAAATGACCCGAGGGGCGGGATTACTCCTCGCCGCCCTCGTTCTCTTCCTGGCCCTCGTCGCCTGCCGGAACCTCGTCGGCGGCAACTGCTTCGCCTTCGTCCTCGTCGGCAGCAGCCGAAACGGTGGGCGCAGCGATCGAGCACATGGTCGGGTCGCGGTCGATAACCGTCAGCGTGACGCCATCCGGCAGGGTGATTGCGGAAGCATGCACCACATCCTCGATATCGAGGCCGGTCAGGTCGATCTCGAAATATTCGGGGATTGCGTCAGCACGGCAGGAAACTTCCAGCGCGTGACGGACCACGTTGAGCACGCCACCCTTGCGCAGGCCAGGGCAGTCGTCTTCGTTGATGTAGTGAACCGGAATTTCCACGGTAACCTTGGTGTTCTTGCCGATGCGAAGAAAATCCACATGGGTGAAGAAGTCACGGACCGGTTCGCGCTGATAGTCTTTCGGCAGCACACGGTGCTTGCCACCGTCGACGTCCACTTCCAGCACGGTGTTGAGAAAGCCGCCCGAATTGATCAGGATCGAAAGTTCCTTGTAGGGAACGGCAATCGGCAGGGGATCCTTGTTGTCGCCGTAGATGACGGCAGGCACCATTGAATTGCGGCGTAGTTCGCGAGCGGCCCCCTTGCCGACCCGGTCACGCGCCTGTGCCTTGAGCTCGATGGATGCGCTCATGGTAGTTCCTTTCGCGTGTATATAGAGGTTTCCCGGCTGTCCGGGAAATTGCCGTTGTCCGGCGCCATTTGGCGGTTCCGAAAAACAACAAACCCGCGCTGCCTCCAAGGGTGTCTGCACGGGCAGGCGGCTTATAGGCCAAGTTGCTGCCGCTGGCAAGCGGTGCTCGGTTCCTTGCGACGTTATTCGAACAGGCCCGGCTTGTCGAAGGGCCTGGTATAGGCGCGCAGGATTT
>JAGRLQ010000148.1 GCA_020441735.1 Nitratireductor sp. | reverse complement strand
CGAACCTTTCGACCGCCGGACGCCCTCTTACAAACGAGCCCGACGGTCGCCGCTAAGTAGCAGGGCGAGGAGCGAGGACAGGACGTTTGCGAATACCGTATCGGTCATGGGCGCCATTTAGGCTGTATTCGCCATGCATTGCAAGGCAAAACCGGTGCCAGCCCGATACACCGGCTTCAGACCCTCTCTTCTTCCTTTTGCGCATTCCGGCGGCTGCCCAGATGGGCGACAACGTTTTCGATCATCTTGATGCCGGCGTCACCGCCCAGGCTCATGATCGACTCCGGATGAAACTGCACGGCAGCAATCGGCTCCGACTCATGCTCGATGCCCATCACCACACCATCGGTGGTCTGCGCGGTGATTGTGAACCCCCGCGGCAGGCGGACGGGATCGGCAAAGATCGAATGATAGCGGCCGACTGTGATATCGCGCTCAAGGCCCGAGAACACCTTGCCCGGTTTCAGCACCTTGATGCGGGACGGTTTGCCATGCATGGGAATGGCAAGCTGGCGCAGCGAACCGCCATAGGCCTCCGCCAGCGCCTGTAGTCCGAGGCAGACGCCGAAGACTGGCAGCTTGCGGTCGCGCAGTTTGCGGATCGTCGTCTTGCAATCGAAATCCGACGGCATGCCCGGTCCCGGCGACAGCACGACGAGATCGGGCTTGTGGGCATCAATCACCGCATCGGCAACCGGCGTTCGCACCGTTGTCACCTCCGCCCCGGTCTGGCGGAAATAATTGGCAAGCGTATGGACGAAACTATCTTCATGATCGATCAGCAGGATCTTCACGCCCGCGCCAACCTGGGCTGCCTGCCGCTTGCCGCTGTCCTGGTTGGATTTGCCGGCATCGCGGATCGCCGCCAGCAGGGCGGACGCCTTCAGCTCTGTCTCGTTTTCTTCTTCGATGGGATCGGAATCAAACAACAGCGTGGCGCCGGCGCGCACCTCCGCAATGCCGTCCTTCAGCCGGATCGTGCGCAGCGTCAGACCGGTATTCATGTCGCCGTTGAAATGCAGCACACCCACCGCGCCGCCATACCAGGCGCGTGCGCTCTTTTCGTTTTCCTCGATATAGCGCATCGCCCAAAGTTTCGGCGCACCGGTCACCGTCACGGCCCAGGCATGGGACAGGAATGCATCGAAGGCATCCATGCCGTCGCGCAGCCGTCCTTCGATGTGGTCAACGGTATGGATCAGCCGCGAATACATCTCGATCTGGCGCCGCCCGATCACCCGCACGCTGCCCGGCTCGCAAACCCGGCTCTTGTCGTTGCGGTCGACGTCCGAGCACATGGTGAGCTCGGATTCATCCTTCTTGGAATTGAGCAGTTTGAGGATCTGTTCTGAATCCTCGATGGCGTCCCTGCCGCGCTTGATCGTGCCGGAAATCGGGCAGGTCTCGACCCGCCTGCCCGTCACGCGGACATACATCTCCGGCGAGGCGCCGATCAGATATTCATTATCGCCGAGGTTGATGAAGAAGGAATAGGGTGAAGGGTTGATGGCTTTCAGCTTGCGCGAAATGGCCGATGGCTCGCTTTCGCATTTCTCGTAGAAAGTCTGCCCCGGCACCACTTCGAACAGGTCACCGCGCTTGAACTTTTCCTTGGCTTTCTCGACACCGCGCGCATATTCGCCGGGATCGTGATCGCCACGCGGCGGTTGAGCGTCGCTGGGCTCAAATACAGCATCAGGGGTATCGCGGCCGAGCCCTTCGGTAGACCGGCCATCAACCTCGAAGTCGTAGCGGTCATGCCAGGCGATGGCCTGATGGTGATCGACCACAAGGATTTCATCCGGCAAAAACAGCACCAGGTCCCGGTTGTCCTCCGGCCGCTCCAGCCTCTGCTCGATCTCCTCGAACTGGAACGCCAGATCGTAACCGAACGCACCGAACAGGCCGATGCTCGAATCTTCCTCGCTGTGGAAGAGATCGGTAATCGCCCGCACCACGGAAAACACCGTCGGCGCCCGCGAGCGCATTTCCTCCGACTCGATCCTTCCGCCATCCCTGACGCGAAGCGTGATGCTGTCCTCGCCCGTATCCAGAGAGGCCACATGGTCATGGCCCGACAGAACCTCGCCGATCTTCGGCAGCAGCACCTTGCCACGATCATTGTAGGCGAGAATGCGAACATCCCGGCCATTCGCCTCGATACCAAGCGGCGGATCGACGATTGCCGTATCCCATCGGGTGTAGCGGCCCGGATATTCGTAATTGGAGGAGAGCACTGCGCCGCGGCGGCCGTTGACCCGCTCCAGCATGTTCTCAATGGCCGTGGCGTAATCGGCTTCCACACTGATGCGCGAAACCCGGATACCGCCTTTTGTCACATAGTCGATTGGACGCGAAACCATCTGTTCTTATCCCGTCTTGCCGTTTCAACCCCGTCGGGTAGACCAGCCGCAGGCAAACAAAAAGCCGCCCGGACGGTCACCCGGCGGCTTTGACTCCATGATGCATGCGCAGCAATGGCCCGGCCGCCTCAGCGAACCTGCCACCACCAGCAATTTGCGATCATGATGCTCATGCAGGTGATGTAGACCGAAACGGCGTGATGCGCAACTGCGCATTGCCACCTCGGCAAGCTGGCAACGAACGCACATGACAAGTAGACGGGAAAACAGGAAGACTCGAACCGGGCGGATTGGTTCGGGCCTTCCGTTTAGAAACCTGATCTCTGCAGGAGACAGCCATCAGGTACACGTGCGCTGAGATGTTAGCAGGGGGTTCAGCACGCCGTGTCTCGTTACGCATCATGGCTTTGGTAATAACACCTAATGCGTGTATTCGTGTAGTTATATTATTTTAAGTTGTATTTGTAAATAACCTCTTAAACCCGCGAAAAGCCACCCAGGCGCGAGAAAAGGCAAATATTTCAGAGCCTTGGAAGGAGCTTCTTTCGGTGGCCGCTACCGCAAACAGGAAAGCACGGCCAATCGCAGCCGCAAATACAACCTGCGCACGAATCACCGCGCGGCACACGGGAAAAATACCGGCGTGGGATTGGGCGTATGAAACCTACTTGTCGAGAACGTCGCGGATTTCGACCAGATTGGCGCGAACCCTGAGCAGGTCGAAGCCGATCGACTCCAGATGCGACTTCACAAGGCTGGAAGCACTGCCGTTCATCACGATCGGCGGGCGCATCGTCAGTGCATCAGTCAGCTGGTCATCCACCCGCTTCCACAGCGAGTAGAGATTGCGCTGGCGCACCACATCGCGAAAATCGCTTTGGGCAGCCGTCAGGATGCCGTGATAGGCGTAGAGCTGGCCGTAGGTAAACCAGAACCGGTCATCTGCCCGGCGGTCGATGCCGGTAAAATTGGCTTCCTGCATGCGCCGTTGCAGGATTTCCGAGGTCGAGCCGATGTCGGCCGTCATCCGGTCGATGAATTGCAACAGGTTATCGGCGCGCGTATCGAATTCCGCCTGGCAGTTCCCCAGTTCAACATTGAAGGCCAGCAGGCTCTTGCGTGCATCGCGTAGCCGGGCGCTGGTGGTCGGCTGAATGAAGGGCGGCGACAGCGTCATCCACCAGGCATTCTCGCGATAGTTTGCCGCTTCGCGAGCCTCCTGAAGGTTCTGGTTGATCGACGAGGTACCGCGAACACGGCCAAGCCGGTCGACCAGTTCGACGGCAGTCCGCCGGATCGCCTGATTGGTACCAAGCTGAAAGGCCGCCTTGTTGTCGAAGAACGGCGTGTCCTTCCAGTCCCAGATGAAAAACAGGCCCATCTTGTGCAGCGGATTGGAGGGCACCCAGGTATCCTCCGTCACATTGCGCGCCAGCAGATCGGCGGTCACCTGCACCATGGCCGAAGGCTGACACTTGCCGTTCTCAAGCGGTGCGCCGGCAGCCTGATAGGTATTCTGAAAATCGTACTTGGCGGCATATTCAGGGTCGGTATTGCCCCAGAACTGGGTGATGTAGAACATGTAGACATAGCCGATGAGCAGCACCAGCAGGATCAGGAACACCGGAATCTTGACGAACCAGCCGCGCCCGCGCAGCCAGTTGCGGAAGGCGACGAACGGCCAGATGATGATGGCGATGACTTTGCCGATCCCACGGCCGATCCAGTAGAAAATGCTAGTGAAGAAATTTACCACCGGGTCCAGCATGAAGTCCTGTCCTTATCCGTAGAAGCGGGCGCGCAAGGCCCGTTTGTCCTTGAAATAGGTATTGCGGACCGTCTCCACAACATATTCCCGGTACTCTTCCGGCCAATCCTGATAGGCCCGGTAGAACCCCTGCTTGTTGAAGACGAACAGGGTCAAAAAGTCAAAGCGCAGATATTCCGAAATCAGCCGGTTGGTCAGCCACCAGTCGGGATGCTTCGGATTGGCACGCGAGATCAGAAAGCGGTGTTCGGGCCGCACCTCGTGCAGATCAACCGCCGACCAGTCGCGCGAGCGCTTGAGTACGAACTCCAGAAGCGGCAGCGCACCATCGCGCTCGATCATCCGGGCGTTCTTGTGCACCCNNGCACCCAGCTGTCGAGCATGCTGTTGGACACCTCATCCAGGTCCACCTCGGGATCACGCTCGACCATCATGCCGATGATCAGCATGCGGGCCCGCTGCTTCAGCAGGCCGGACTTTTCCACCCAGGCCCCGCGCGGCGGCTCGATGCGCCGGGTTTCCAGCAGAAAGCGGTACACCTGGGCATGATCGTTGATATCGATATAGGAGACTTCCCATGGCCGCGACTTGCGGAAACCGCGCGTCCCCGGATCGGCGATCACGGTTACCTGGCGCTCATCGTTGAAGATGTAGACGCCGCCGAAATGCGACGTCCAGAACGCGTTGTGGCGGAAGACCACCTCTTTCGGCAGCAACTCGTTGGTGCGGATGTCGCCGGTGATCTTGGCGGCCTCGACCATCTCCGCCAGCATTTCCTGATCCTGCCAGGCATCGGGGTCCTTCAGCAGCCTGTCAATCATCACCTGCAATTCATGCGCCTTGCCGAGCAGATCGGCAGACGTCGACAATTTGAACTCGACCTGTTCGATGCGCAGCAGGTCTTCCAGATTGTCGACCGCATGTACATTGTCCTCGATCTCGCCATAGA
>JAGRLQ010000147.1 GCA_020441735.1 Nitratireductor sp. | reverse complement strand
TCGTCGTCGGATCAAGGTCATGATGTACCCTTTCATGGTGCGTGGAACTATCATGCCCCCTCCCTGCCGTCCAGCGGGAAGTTCGCCCGCAAGCAAAAGCCGCGCAATGCCTGAACGCTACGTTCACCCGGCACCGGTTTATCCAGGCTGCTTGCGGCCTATATTGATGCCATGACAGATTTCACCGGAATGACGGAGTAGGACATGGGTTTGCTCGTTGAAGGCAAGTGGCAGAAGGAAGACCTGATCCCCGAAACGGCGGAGGGTGCCTTCAAGCGCGGTGACACCACCTTTCGCAACTGGGTGACGGCAGATGGCGCCGCCGGTCCAGGTGGCGAAGGCGGCTTTGCCGCAGAACCCGGCCGCTATCACCTTTATGTCTCCTATGCCTGTCCCTGGGCACACCGCACGCTGATCCTCCGCAAACTGAAGAAGCTCGAAGACATCATTTCGGTTTCCGTCGTCGACTGGTTCATGGGAGATGAAGGCTGGCAATTCTCCAACCGCGATGGCGCAATCGGCGATCCCGAATTCGGCGCCAGCCACCTGCACGAAATCTACACTGCCGCCGATACCGGCTATACCGGGCGGGTGACGGTTCCCGTGCTGTGGGACAAAAAACGCAAGACGATCGTTTCCAATGAATCTGCGGAAATCATCCGCATGTTCAATAGCGCGTTTGATGGTGTAGGTGCTGCGCCGGGCGATTATTATCCTGACGAACACGCAAGCGAAATAGACGCCGTCAACGACCGCATCTACAACACCGTCAACAATGGTGTTTACAAATGCGGCTTTGCCTCCAAACAGGCGCCTTACGAAAAAGCCTTCGGCGAACTGTTCTATACGCTCGATGTCATGGAAGAACGGCTGTCAGGTCAGCGCTATCTGGTGGGCAGCCGACTGACGGAAGCCGACATTCGCTTCTTTGCCACCCTGGTGCGCTTCGATGCGGTTTATGTCGGGCACTTCAAGTGTAACCAGCAGCGCATTGCCGACTATCCCAACCTGTCGAACTATCTGCGCGACATCTATCAATTGCCGGGCATCGCCGACACGGTGAACCTGCACCACATCAAGAACCACTATTATCAGAGCCATGCGTCGATCAATCCGTGCCGCATCGTGCCTGTGGGGCCTGACCTGAATTTCGAAGCACCGCATGATCGCGGCAGGTTTGAGTAGAAACAGGCTCTACCAGAGTCTGGCAACCGGCCGGTTCTGCAGCACTTCTTCAATGCGCTGGCGCGTCGGGCCGGTGGTTGCTTCCGGCAGGTCGGACGGATCGTAGAAGCCGGTCTCCAGAACTTCCCGGTTCGGCGTGAACACCTGTTTCTGGTGCCAATCGTTGCAGCGGTAAAGAAAGACATGATCGCGCGGTGAAGCCCGCCGGTTGGCCAGCACCCCGACAAGCTCCGGCTCTTCAAGCGGCTCGATGCCGGTTTCCTCCAGCAGTTCCTTGTAGACGGCATCCATTGCCGTTTCGCCGCGCTCCACGCCGCCACCCGGCAGATGCCAGCCAGCCACATAGGAATGGCGCACCAGCAGGACCTTGTTTTCCGGATTGGTTACAACGATGCGCACGCCCAGCGTCATCGGCCGGCGCAGCAGGAAGTAGAGGTGGAGAAGCCTTGTTTTCCAGCGTCGTCGTTTCATAGCGGTTGTTTAGCGGCAATCCGCATTTCTGGCGAGCAGTCTGCTGCTTTTTCCCGGTAGCAAAACCCACCTTCCCGTCCTTGCCCGGCGCAGGCAAACCGGCATAGTGCCACCATGACCTTGCGACTCGCCCATATCTCGGACGTACATCTCGGCCCGCTGCCGAAGGTGACGCGGCGCGAACTGTTTTCAAAACGGATCACCGGCTATATAAACTTCCGCCGCAACAGAATGAACGCCGACCAGCCGGAGATTACCGCCCGGCTCATCAGCTTCTTGAAACAGCTTGCGCCCGATCACACCGCCATCACCGGCGACCTGATCAATCTCGGGCTTGATCTGGAAATCGCGAACGCTACCAACTGGCTTGTCGGTCTGGGCGATCCCGCGGATAATACGGTGGTCCTCGGCAATCACGATGCCTATGTCCGTGGCGCCCGTGACAAGGCGATGGCCGCCTGGCAGCCCTGGATATGCGGTGATGACGGAAAAGCCGTCGCTTCCGACAAGGACTATCCCGTTGTGCGCCGCCGCGGCATGGTATCGCTCGTCGGCTGCAACTCCGCCCGCGCCTCGGCACCGTTTCTTGCCACCGGCTATTTTCACAAGGATCAGGCAAAACGGCTTGGCGACATCCTCCGGGAAGAACACGCAGCAGGCCAGACCACCGTAATCCTGATTCACCACCCGCCCTTCCCGCGCGCCACCGCACGCCACAAACGGTTGATCGGCCTGTCGAACTTCACACGGGTAATTGCGGAACACGGCGCCGGGCTCGTCCTGCATGGCCACACCCATCTGGCAACCGAAGCCTGGCTGTATGGGCCGGAGAGAAATATCCCGGTAATCTGCGTTCCCGCCGCCTATCAGTGGCCAGGCTACCGAAAACCGCCGGCGGGCATCAACCTGTTCACCATCGATGGCAGCCACGGCAGCGCACGGATCGCG
Organism: Nitratireductor sp.; assembly: GCA_020441735.1. Classification (GTDB taxonomy): domain Bacteria; phylum Pseudomonadota; class Alphaproteobacteria; order Rhizobiales; family Rhizobiaceae; genus Salaquimonas. Next base: position 2,584 of record JAGRLQ010000147.1, on the reverse strand, counting down.
CTTCAGCGTTACGCCTACACCGGCTCACCCGGAAAAGAGATCATTCTGACAGAAGAAAAAGTGCTGGCTGGCTGATCGCACAAAACAGCACGCAAAGCATGGAAGCTCTCAGATAGCTTGCAGACAGAACTGCTACTGCAGCAGCGCCATGACTTCCGCGCCGTAGCGCTGCCAGGCGAGTAACGCAACCGCGCCGGCAGCAATACCGAGCACGAACCAGGCAATCACCTCACCAAAGCCACGGTCTTTTGCCGTGCCGCCGTTTTTTACTGCTTCCGCCTCGCCCTCTTGATCGAAGTCATAGTTGCGCATGGCAACCCATTCGCCCTCGATTATCCGATCGCGCTCGAGAATGCGTTCGGCGACATAGTTGGAAACCATCTTGGTCATCCGCTCCCGGTCTTCCGAGTGACCGAGAATCGTGCGGCCCATGCGCGTATCCTTGACGAATTCGTATTCGCGCCGGTCGCGCGCCATGCGGATGTAGGATGTCATGTCGATCCACAACCGCGGATTTTCGCCATTGGTGAGCGCAAACTCGAACTGGTCGTTGTCGTCCGGCACGTCCTTGAACAGCGGCTGAAGGTCTTTTGCCAGCAGTTCCAGCCGGGCAATCCTTGCCTGCTTCATCTCGATGACCACATCGTCCCGGGCGGCCTGATCGTCACGCACCCGTTCCATCGCGTCGGCAAGATCACTCACCTTGCGCTCGATCTGCTTTGCATCCAGTTCCACTTCGGACATGGCTTTCGCCCTCCATGCGGGGTTTCCTCATAGCCGGGGCAATCGGAAACCTGCCTGCCAAGGTAACCCTTTGTTAACTTTATAGACGAAATTTGACCGGAATACAGCCCTGCCGTTTTCGCAGTGGTTAACAAAAAGGCCGCCCTGAGGCGGCCTTCTTCTTCATTCCTATGAAATCCGCTCAGCCAAAAGAGCGGTTGCAGGCCGAAATCAGCGCTTCCAGTGAAGCAGCTACAATGTTGGTATTGATACCCACTCCGAACACCGTTTCGCCGTCGATATCGGTCTCCATGTAGCAGATCGCCGCCGCATTCGAGCCTTGCTTCAACGAATGCTCGGAATAGTCCCGCACGCTGACCGACTTACCAAGGTGTTTTGAAAGCGCATCGGTAAAGGCGTCGATTGGCCCGGTCCCCTTGCCCTCGATCATCATCTTCGAGCCGCCATCGGTTACCTCTGCCTCGATGCGGCGCATGCCGCTGCCGGCAGGATCGGGAAAGGTCGAATGATCGATGAAGGAAAGCCGCGCACCCGGCTGGCTGACGTAAGCTACCAGGAACTCATCATAAATGCGCTGCGGAGAAAGCTCCTTGCCTTCTTCGTCAGTGATTTTCTGGATCACCTCGCGAAACTCCATCTGCAGCTTGCGCGGCAGGTTGATGCCGAAATCTTCCTGGAGGATATAGGCAATGCCGCCCTTGCCCGACTGTGAGTTGATGCGGATGATTGCCTCATAGGTGCGCCCGACATCCTGCGGATCAATGGGTAGATACGGCACTTCCCACAACGGCTTGTTGGCCTTGCGGATCGCCTTCATACCCTTGTTGATCGCATCCTGATGTGAGCCGGAAAACGCCGTGTAGACCAGTTCACCCACATAGGGGTGGCGCTCCGGAATACGCAACTGGTTGGAATACTCATAAACGCTCTTGATCCGCTCGATGTCGGAGCAGTCCAGTTGCGGATCGACACCCTGGGTGAACATGTTGAGCGCCAGCGTCACGATATCGACATTGCCGGTACGCTCGCCATTGCCGAACAGCGTGCCTTCCACCCGGTCGGCGCCCGCCAGCAGGCCAAGCTCGGTTGCCGCAATGCCCGTGCCGCGGTCATTGTGGGGGTGCAGTGACAGGATGATGTTTTCGCGATTGTCGAGATTGCGGCTCATCCATTCGATCTGGTCGGCATGAATGTTCGGCGTCGACATTTCCACCGTTGCCGGCAGGTTGATGATGAGCTTGTTGTCGGCAGTTGGCTGAATGATCTCGGTAACCGCGTTGCAGACTTCCAGCGAGAAATCGAGCTCGGTGCCGGTAAAACTCTCGGGCGAATACTGGAAGCGGTAGCCGCCACCCGCATCTTCCGCCATGTCGCGGATCATCTTCGCCGCATCCGTGGCGATCTGCTTGATGCCGTCCCGGTCCATGCCGAACACGACACGCCGCTGCAGTTCGGATGTCGAATTGTAGAAGTGAACGATGGGCCGCCTGGCGCCTTCAAGGGATTCGAAGGTGCGCGCAATCAGTTCAGGCCGGCACTGCACCAGCACCTGCAAGGAGACATCGTCGGGCACTTCGCCCTTTTCGACACACCAGCGGGCAAAATCGAAATCCGTCTGGGAGGCCGACGGAAAGCCAATCTCGATCTCCTTGAACTTCATGTCGAGCAGGAGGCGGAACATGCGCTCCTTGCGGTCATGTCCCATGGGATCGATCAGCGCCTGATTGCCGTCGCGCAGATCGACGGAACACCAGATCGGTGCATGGGTGATGGTTTTCGATGGCCACTGCCGGTCCGGCAGATCGACCTGCTGGTAAGCCTGGTATTTGGAAGCCGCCAA
>JAGRLQ010000416.1 GCA_020441735.1 Nitratireductor sp. | reverse complement strand
CGTAGCCGACGGTCTTGTCGGTATCGCGGTCATTGCCCATCAGGTACACGCGGATCGTATACGGGCCGCTCTTTGGCAATTGCACCTTGGCAACCTGTTCAGCCTCCATCGACCCCGTGAAGATCGTCTCCCCGCTGCTGCCGGGCGGGAGGATGTTGAAATAGGCCACTCCGTCACCATTGGTGTTCTGGACGGAAAGCTCAACGAACAGTTGCTGGCCGGCATTCGCCTCCAGCCGGTAGTCGAAATAGTCGTTTCCGGTCACCGAGCCCGAAATCAGCGTACCATAATTGCCCGACTCGAATTTGATATCCTCAACCATCTGGGCGAGGGCCGGCAACGGCGCCAGTGCCAGCATTACAGCAAACGCAGCAACCTTTTTCATCTGTCTGTCCTTTCAGGCCAGTGGGAGTGTGCGTGCGGCCTAAAGCGCGCCCTCGCTTCCGGTGAAGCTGACTTCCGCGACCACGCCGCCCGATACCAGGCAGCGCCAGGGCGCCAGTTCGGGACCAACGCCAATCATGACCAGGGTATTGGCCTGGGAAAAATCGGAACTCATGACCGTTACGGTGTTGTTGGTTTGTGCTGCCACCGCATTCAGGCAGGCCTGTTCATCGGCGGGACTGCCGGTCCGCAGTGCATCTGATGACGGCGGCGGGGAACCGCCTCCATCGCCGGCAGTCTCGGAGCAGGCTCCAAGGGCAAGTGCTGCAAATGCCAGCAGGGGCATACGAAATCCGGACATGTTGCTACCTTTCCAAACTGGCTTGTCCACGGTCCGTTATCCGGTCGTCATGACAACGAAGTCCTTGGCCGAACGGGTATTGGGACTGGTGGGCAGGCTCGTGACGATCATTACCATGCCGGGATGCATGTGACGCTGCATCAGCCCGACGAACTGGTGGTCTGCGGTAAGCCGGTTGATAACCATTTCCTCCGACACCGAGGGATGGGAAGGATCGGGGTGATGGCTGACGCCATGCCAGGCCAGACCGCGCTTTCCATCATGGGCGCCCTGCAGGTAAAACACATGCTCGCCAGGATCGTCCTGGCCTTTCATATAGAGTTTCCCGGTGCCGACGACCTCACCGTTTTCCAGAAGCTCGATCTTCTTCTCGGATGTCGATGCGATGACCGTTGTCACCGGATGGACTTCGTTGTCCGACCAGTCCTTGGGATGCTTCTTGTTCTCAAGACCCGCCACGGCGCCTTCGAATTCATGCTCTGCATATTCGCCGAGCACCATGCCAGGATGAACCAGCTCATAGGGATCAGAACGGGAGCCCGCGAGAATGACCGGTGTTCCCACATGAGTGACTTCAAACAGCTTCTCGGAGAAATCGAACGGCAGCCGGACGCAGCCATGCGATGCGGGATAACCCGGCAGTTTGCCGGCATGCAATGCGATGCCTGACCAGGTCAGACGGTTCATGTTGGGCATCGATGCATTGTTGTAGGTCGAGGAATGATGATGCTTGTCCTTCTGGAGGACGGTGAAAACCCCGGTCGGGGTCTCATGGCCGGGCTTGCCCGTCGAGCAGGTCGATGCCGCGATCCGCACGCCGTTGCGGTAGA
>JAGRLQ010000146.1:2511-5059 GCA_020441735.1 Nitratireductor sp. | reverse complement strand
ACCATTGCGGGCTGTTGGGCGCCACTTTCTGGGTCGCCAGCATGAAGCACAATTCGTCGTAGAAGGTGCGGGCGTCTTCCTCGGTATCGAAATAGCCGCCCTTCCATCCCCAATAGGTCCAGGTTCCGGCGAGCCGGTTGAAGACCTGACGGGCATCCATTTCCGACGTGTAACGCTCTTCGGCCGGCAGCTTCTTCAGCGCCTCGGTGTCGGCTTCCGACTTCCACAGCCAGGAGGGAACGGTTTCCTCCTCGACTTTTTTCAGCGCTGCGGGCACACCCGCCTTGCGGAAATATTTCTGCGCCAGAATGTCGGACGCGACCTGACTCCAGGCCGCCGGGACCTGAATGTTCTCGAGCCGGAAGACGATGGAGCCATCCGGATTCTTGATCTCGCTGGTTGCCTGGCGAAACTCGATGTCCTCGTAGGGTGTTTTGCCGCTTTTCGTAAACCGCCGCTCTATGCGCATTTCTGTTTCCCGTCCCTTCGTCCCTGGTCTTACGCCGCTCGGGCGTTTCAAAACACAACAATACCGTTTCCGGCATGGGTTACCGGAGTGTGGTACAACTCCCTGATTGACGTCCCTGGTGGTATCCGGGCCGGGTATTCTGCCGGCCCAACCCTGCTTCCGGTCTTTGCCGGATGTCAGAATCTTTGCCGCTTAACCTGTCCAATTCCGGTCTTTAAGCCTTTTCAACAGCTTTGCCGGTTTCTGGCAGGCATCCTCGCATTTCCCGGCAAGGATACAAACGCCGTACTATATCTTGTGGCAGGATGACGCGCAAACACTAAATATAGGTTAATCGCGCCGATTGCCAACAAACGAATCCAACCTCGCTCATACCAGGTTCGTGCCGGATTTCCGTCCGGCGAACCGTACAATCAAGGCAGAACCCACCCGTCCCCCAAAATGCACGTTTGCCGTACATTCCGTGAGCCGGTACGCTGCTTGCTACTATTGTGAAGGCCGGTGACCCGGCGCTCCGCTTTGTAGCGATCCCTGTTGAAGATCGCCCCCCGTGGGACAGTGATGCCCCGTCGACGTACCTAAAGTGACTCGGAAAAGCGCGTCAAGCACTAGCATCAAAGAAATTGCCGAACACCACATGTAGTGGGTTTATGTGGAAAGCGGGGAAAATTTTTTTTCCGTTTGAATCAATGTTTTGGCCGTATGGGAAGCTTGCCGAAAAAAAACTTCTTGCAATGGGCCAAACTGCCAGGGCGGCTGATTCTCCTGCTTGCCGTGAAGTGTCAAAATCCTGACCAACCCGGTTCGAAGCTTCCGTATTGTAAGGTTTTGTCAAGACAGTTGCGGTTGAATGGGAGCTTGGTGTGTACGCCGGTGCAATTTGGGGGTAACCGCACATGTCCAGTCTCAGGGAGACGCAACACAAGCGCGTGGTGATGCTGGCCGCGTCCACGATCGTCTTTTGTCTTTTTTCCCTTTGGCAGCTTTCCTCGCGCATTTTCGAGGTTGGCTACTCGGCAGGGTTTGAGTTTACCAATCGCGAGATTTACCTGTTCAGTTCCTGTACGCTGATCTTCATGACGGTCATCGTGCTGCTGGTGCGCTCCTTTCAGGACAATGCCGCGATCCGTTATTTTGAATATCACGACAAGCAGACCGGACTGCCCAACCGGGCCAATGTCATCCAGACACTCAACCGCCACATGCGCGAAGGCGACAGCAACGGCCTGTTCGTCATGATCGATCTGGGCCGGTTGAAGTCGATCAACAATTCCATGGGTTCGGAAGTGGGTGACCAGGTGCTGGCGGCCTATGGCAACCGGCTGAGCTACTTCTTCGAAAGTCCCAACATGGTCTTCAAGCTGCATGCCGGCACATTCGGTATTTTCCTGCCGGAAGTCGGCACGGAAAAGGTGGCAAGAGAACTGGGCATGGAGTTGCAGAAAGCCGTGGCAATCCCGGTGGAAGTGGATGGCAGGGCACTGTTTTTGAGTCTTGATCTGGGTGGCTGCTTCCTGCGCGATTGCGACAACGGGGCAGGGCAGGTGCTGCAGCGGGCGGAACTTGCGCTGATTGACGCCAAGAAACGCGATGCGAAAGAGCTCAACGTCTTCTCGAAGGAAATGGCTGCCAAGATCCGCCAGCAAAGCATGCTGGAAACCGATCTGCACGAAGTGCTCGAGCGCGAGGGGCTGGAGCCTTATTTCCAGCCGCTGGTTGCAGAAGACGGCAAGACCATGATCGGCGTTGAAGCGCTGGCACGCTGGTTCCATCCCAATCAGGGTTATATCCCTCCGGTCAGTTTCGTGCCGGTTGCAGAGGAACTCAACCTGACGGAAAAGCTCGGCCGCCAGATCATGCTGAAAGCCTGCAAATGCATCAAGCCGCTCGGCAAACTGAAACTCAGCGTCAACGTATCTCCGAAGGATCTGCTGCGCCCGGGTTTTGTTGCCGAAATCCAGTATGTGCTGTTTGAAACCGGCATGCCGCCGGAGCGGCTGGAGATCGAAATCACCGAATCGATCTTTATTTCCGCGACCGATGAAATCGCCGACACGATCCGCCGTATCCAGTCGCTTG
>JAGRLQ010000146.1:0-2497 GCA_020441735.1 Nitratireductor sp. | reverse complement strand
CGCTTGATGATTTCGGTACCGGTTATTCGGGGCTTTCCTATCTCGACAAGTTCCGTGTCGACCGCATCAAGGTGGATTCCTCCTTCGTTGCCGAGATCGAGACTTCACAGGGTGCCCGTTCGATGATCTCGACGATCATCAGCATGGCACGCGAGCGTGGTTACGAAGTTACCGTGGAGGGTATCGAGAACGAAGTGCAGTACGAATTCCTGCGCAAGTTTCCCGGTCTCGTCTATCAGGGCTATTATTTCGGCAGGCCGCAGCAGTTCAGCGATCTGCTCGACAATCCGATGCTGACGGAAAGCGATATCGCAGCGTTCCGAAAGGACAGCGAGGAAGAACAGGAAAAACTCCGCAAAGTTGCCTGAGGGCGGTTTGCAGGACTTTCCCGCATGGCTTTCTAATCCGCTGGCACAGTGCGCCGTGATGCGCTGCCGATCCACGCGGCAACAAACAGCAGCATGCCACCGCCGAGGAAATAGGCGCCTGGAAAGGCGAAGGGCGCGTTTTCAGACGTAAACCAGGCAAAGGTTCCCGTGGCGATGACGGGTCCTGCGACTGCGGCCAGCCCCGTTATCGAAGTCAGCGCGCCCTGCAGGTAGCCCTGCTGGTTTTTTGCCACCTGTCTTGAGGCAAGTGCCTGCAGGGCAGGGCCGGCGGCACCCCAGCCAATGACGTGCGGTATCGTGCCGATGAAGCCGACAAGGCTGCTTTCATTGACCGACAGCAGCAGATACATGACGGCGGACAGCGAAAAGCCGGCGGCAATCGTCATTGCTTCGCCAAGCCGTGCGACGATGCGCTTGACCAGAAAGCCCTGCACGACAACATAGGAGATCCCGACAATGGCAAGCGAGATGCCGGCCTCCCGGGCGCCCCAGCCGTATTGAACGCCGGTAAACAGCACCCAGATTGATTCAAGACCGCGCTGCATCGTGTTGGCAATCAGCAGTGCTACGGCCAGTGGCAGAATGACAGGGCTGGTGGCGAGCCATTTGAAAGTGGCGATGAAATTGGTCTTGAACAGCGGCGTTACCGAGCGGTCTTTTTCCGGCAGGCTTTCGCGCAGGAAGAACCAGCCAAAACCGACATTGAGAAAGGAAAGACCGGCAGCGGCAAAGACCGGCAGGCGCAGATCGATCTCGCCCAGAACGCCGCCCAGCAGGGGGCCGAGAATAAAACCGATGCCGAAGGCCGCGCCCACCATGCCGAAGGCAGCAGCACGGTCCTCGTCCTTCGATATGTCAGCCATGTAGGCATTTGCGACGGAGAAGGTGGCGCCGAAAATGCCGCCCAGCGCCCGGCCGGCGAAAACCCAGGCAATGCTGGGCGCCAGCGCCAGTAGAATGGCATCGAAGCCCATGCCGGTAAGCGCGGTAAGCAGTACCGGCCGGCGTCCGAAACGGTCGGACAGCGCGCCCATCATCGGCGCGAAGATGAACTGCATCAGCGCGTAAACCACCGAAAGCGCGCCATAAAGGGCGGCGGTCTCGGAAACCGTGCCGCCGCTCAATTCCTGAACCAGCATGGGCAGGATCGGCCAGAACAGGCCAACGCCCGTCATGTTGATGACGACGGTTGAAAGGACGATCAGGGTTGATGGGGACAGCACGGTGCTGTTTCCGTCGAGGGTGCTTCGGACCGCAGGCGCGGCGTCAGCCGTCGCGTTTTCCCGAGATCGGCTCCACATAGGACATTTCCATGTCCCAGGGGAAATAGATCCAGGTATCCTGGGAGACTTCGGTAACGAAAGTATCGGCTGTCGGCACGCCCTTGGGCTTTGCATAGACGGTGGCGATATGGGCCTTTGGCAGCATGTCGCGCACCTTCTGCGCCGTCTTGCCGGTATCGGTGAGGTCGTCGACCACCAGAACGCCAGTTCCTTCACCGCCTGATTCGGCGATCAGGCGTTCGGAAATGTCCTTGATGATGACGAGATCACCCTGATCCTTGTACTCGTGATAGGAGGCGATGCAGACCGTCTCGATGTTGCGGATGCCCAGTTCGCGGGCGATGATGGCAGCAGGAACCAGCCCGCCTCGGGTGATGGAGACGATTGCCTTCCAGCCGCCCAGTGCATCGCCCACGCCCGCCAGCCGCCAGGCGAGCGCCTTGCAATCGCGGTGGAACTGGTCCCAGGTGACGGGAAATGCTTTCGGCTGGCTGGACATGAAAAGGCCTTTCGATAGGATCGCTTTGACGATGCTGTAGCCTTGCGGCTGCATCGAATCAAGACAGGTAAGCAAGGTCACGATGGCAGGAGAAAAACGCGTGAGCGGCAAGCAGCGGACTTCCACCCTGAAAGTGGTCGCAGCGGAAATCCTCGATTTTCTGATGGTGTTCCTGATCGGGCGGTATGTCATCGGTGCTGTTGCAGGCTGGTTTGGCAGCGGCGAAGCGGCCTTCAGCTTTGCTGACTGGCAGGGGCTGGCACTGGTCTTCCTGATTGTTGCCTACTTCTATTTACTTTCCCGGACAGAGGGCGGTACGCTCTGGC
>JAGRLQ010000145.1 GCA_020441735.1 Nitratireductor sp. | reverse complement strand
AGGGCAATTCGGCCTATATGCGCGATACGGGCGATCCGACGACGCCGGAAGGCGGTCAGATCGAGTGGGGCTATTACGAGGAAAGCGAGCCGCGTCTCTGTCATCCCCGCGACATTCTGGAAAAGGATCAGGCGCGGCTTTCACCCTCCCAGCGCGATCTTGACATGGAGCAGATCCTGACGCCGCTGGAGCGTGCCATGGAACTGACGCCGATTCTCGGCGAACTGGGCTACAATGAGAGCCACTCCTTCAACGGACTGTTGCAGGTGACGACCGATGGCGGACCTTCGATCGGCGAATCCCAGAAAGTGCGCGGGCTGTGGTATGCAGTCGCCATCTGGGTCAAGGACGGGCCGGGCATGGCCAAGCTGCTGGTTGACTGGATGACGGACGGGCGCACGGAAATCGATCACAATCCGATCGACTATGCCCGCTTCTATCCCCATCAGACGACCGAGCAGTTCATTCACGAGCGCTGCACCGAAACAGCGATGAAGATCTACAATCCGGCGGTTCACCCGCGTGAACCGTTTGCCGGTGGGCGCGGCGTGCGCCGTTCTCCGTTCTATGAGCGGGAAAAGGAACTGGGCGGCTATTTCATGGAACTGGGCGGCTGGGAGCGCGCCCATGGCTATGCTGCCAACGAGCACCTGCTGGAGAAATTTGGCAACCGGGTTCCGGTGCGCGAAAACGAATGGGACAACCGCCATTTCTGGCGCGTTTCCAATGCCGAGCATCTGGAGATGAGCGAGAATGTGGGCATGGTGAACCTGTCGCACTTCGCCATGTACGACATTACCGGGCCGGACCAGGAAGCCTTCATGGAGTATCTTTGTGCGGCCAAGGTCGGTGGCGAGAACACCATCGGCAAAGGCATCTACACCCATTTCCTAGACGATGAAGGCATGGTGCGGGCCGATTTCACCGTGTTTCGCATGGAAGATCGCTACCGCTTTGTCGACGGGGCGGATGCGGGCAACCGCGACTTCCTCTACATGAAGCGGATTGCCGAAGACCATGGTTATGACGTTTCAGTGGAGGACGTTTCGGAAAAATACATCACCATCGGTGTGTGGGGGCCGAATGCGCGCACCACGCTGCAGCGGGTGGTGGCCGATCCCGATGGACTCACCCATGAGAATTTCCCGTTTGCCGCAATCAAGCAGATCGAGATTGCCGGCAAGAAGGTGACCGCCTTCCGCATCTCCTATGTGGGCGAGCAGGGCTGGGAACTGCACATGAAATACGAGGACGGGCTTGCTGTATGGGATGCGCTGCGCGCACTCGACGTGATGGCGTTCGGCGTCGAGACCTACGCCAATACCCGCCGCATGGAAAAGAGCCTCAGACTGCAGAATGCCGATCTGCGAACCGAGTATAATCTCTATGAGGCCGATCTTGCCCGCCCGAAGGTCAAGGAAGCCGATTTCCGCGGCAAGGCGAAGCATCTCGAATACCGCGCCCGTGAGCACCAGCCGGCCATGCTGTGTACGCTGGTAATGACGGACAATGTGGATTCAGACGGCGTTGCCCGCTATCCGGTCGGGACGCTGCCGATCCTCGATCCCGAAACGAAGGAAAGCCTCGTCGATTCACTCGGGCGGCGTTCTTTTACCACTTCCATTGCTTTCGGGCCGACCATCGGAAAGAATATCGCGCTCGGCTATTTGCCGCACGAGTACTGCCAGGAAGGGCGCGAACTGCTGGTGGAGTATTTCGGCGAACATTATCCGGTGCGTGTGGAAGGTATCGGCTACAAGCCGCTCTACGACCCGGAAAACCTCAAGCCACGAAGCTGAGGGTCCGAAACCGGATTTCAGGCGAAGGCGGTCATCAGGCCGCCTTTTTCTTCTCAAGAATCCTGCAAATCTGACCTTTCGTCACGATTGCGGCATCGCCACCGTCTGACTACAGTTGGTATGTTCTGGCCGGAGACCGACAAGTTGCGGCCAAAAAAGTGGGGAATATCGTAGCGTAGAATGCGATTCGGGTCCCGAAGGGAGCGGAAGGAGCCGAATACGCAGCCGACAAACGGGTAGGTCACTTCGCCGTTTCAGACGAAACGTGAAATGACCCAGGTGTGCAGTGCAGCCGGGAGATCGTGTCGTGGCCGTCCGCCAGTCACATGAGGAGCCGCTGATGCGCCGTTTGATCCCGGCGGTGGCAGTACTGTGTGCTGTCGCAGCCTGGAACTGGTTTTCCGGCGCGGCGGCGCAAAGTCTTACCCAGATTCCGCCAAGGACATTGGAAGCCGTCAACAGCCTGCAGGAAAGCGTCTGGCGGCCGCTGTTGCCGGGGCTTGAGGTGATGGAGGTTGCCACGGCGCTGGGCACGCGGCTCGTGGCACTGCGCATCGCCAATGCGAAATACCGTTTCAGTGTGGTTCAGCAGGAAGAGGAAAGTGGCGAGCGTGCCCGCTCGGTGGTGCGGCGGCTCGATGCGGTGCTCGCCGTCAATGGCGGATTTTTCGCTTCATCCGCCCAGGGCCGGCTGACCCCGGTGGGAATGCTGGTTGATGACGGGAAGGCGCAGGCTGCGGCCTGGTCGCATAGCGGCGGGTTTCTTGCTCTGGACAGTGAAGGCATGCCGGATATCACGCTATCGGTGGACGGGCTTCCGGAAGCAGCCGTTGAAGCCATTCAAAGCCGACCGGTCATCCTGGAGCCAGGCGGCAAATGGGCGATGAACACCAACGGAAACGATCCCGAACGGCGCACCATCTTCTGCCGGCTCGACGAGAAAACGTCGTTGATCCTGCTCGTGTCGGGGCAGGGGCTCAGCCTGTACGAAGCCGGTTGGCTGTTGCGCAATGCGTCATGGGGCGGATTTTTCGGCTGCGATTCGGCGATCGCGCTGGACGGCGGCAGCTCAACCCAGTTGACGGTCAACGGGGAGTGGGACCTCCGGGTGGATGCGCTGGTCAGGGTACAGAATTTTCTTGTCGTCCAGCGCCGCGAAGCTGAAACACAGTAGCGCAGCGATACGGGCTTTCTACTGACGCTCCTGCAAGGGCGATTTGCCGTACATCTCGCGGTAGCACTTGGAGAAGTGCGATGCGGAGACGAAACCGCAGGCGATGGCGACATCGACCACGGGGATGGTCGACTGGCGCAGCAGGTGGCGGGCGCGGTCGAGGCGGACTTCGAGGTAGTAGCGCGCCGGTGAGCGCCCCATCTGGCTCTGGAACAGCCGTTCGATCTGGCGCCGCGACAGGCCGACATAGTCGGCGATTTCCACAAGCGACAGCGGTTCGGAAATATTGGCTTCCATGAACTCGATGATGGAGATCACCTTGGCATTCTGGACGCCGAGCCTGGCTCTCAACGGCAGTCGCTGGCGGTCATGGGGGTTGCGGACCCGATCGGTCAGCGCCTGTTCACAGACCCGGTTGACCAGTTCCTCGTCATTGTCGCGTCCTATCAGCGACAGCATCATGTCGAGGGCAGCGGTTCCGCCGGCGCACGTCCAGATATTGCCGTCCATCTCGTAGAGGTCGGCATAGACCTCAACGGTTGGGTGTTTTTCCTGAAAGCCCGGAAGGTTTTCCCAGTGGATGGCGCAGCGTTTGCCGTTAAGAAGTCCGGCTGCAGCCAGCAGATGCGCGGCGGTGCAAAGGCCGCCAACGGTAACGCCGGAATTCTTGCATTCCCTCAGATAGGCAAACAGCGACTTGTTTTCAGCTTCCTGAACATCGACGCCGGAGCAAACGAACATGATGTCTGGCCGGCGGGAACTCGCAAGGGCGTGACGCTCCTCATCCAGTGAACTGTCCACATTTACCGTGATGCCGTTCGATGCGGCTACCGGTTTGCCGTCAAACGAGGCAAGGCGCCAAGCATACATATCGTCACCGCGCATGCGGTTTGCCAGGCGCAACGGCTCAATCGCTGTCGAAAAGGCGATCATGGAGAAGTTCGGCACCAGAAAAAACACAATCGTTTTCTGGCGTTCCATCGCTGGCTTCGCTGTGGCCGTATTAACCGATGTCAGAACAGTCAACCACTCCTCCGCACTCCCGGTCCTGCGACCGATCTGTCCGGTAAAAACCACGACAGCATATCCCAAAGGCGACATAGCTGCAATCGGCGGATTGTCAATCAAAAAGCTCAAGCAGACAATTCTAACGCCTTGGGATAACAAGCAAAAAGCCCGGTGCGGCGGTCGCATCCGGGCTTTTGAAAGGCATTTCTACGGATGCTTACAGGCTCATGCCCGCGTAGCGTACCGAAATCAGGGCTGCGGTTTCACCCGGCATGGAGCGAGCCATGCGTGCGCGGGCAAATTCGGTACCCATGTTGACCTGTTCCGTGTGGAACCGGGAAAAGAGCTTTTTCATTTTCGAACTCCATGCATCGGGTTGACACAGAGTCGCCTTGCTTCCCTAGCAGGTTCTTCAAGCGGAAACCGGAGATCTCTGTTGCGAGATTGGCGGTATCCGTTTGCCCAAAACAAGTTAATTGGGGCGGCTCACCGCACCCATATAGTTTTCGCAGGCCTGTAGCACCAGTGCGAAAACGGCATAACGGGGATGCAGTTGCGACATGACTGTCCAGACATGTCCAGATGCGCTATCCGGGCGGCTCAGGTCAGTCTTGCGGCAGTTGTGCGATCTGCGCGGCAAGCTCGCCGAAATCCGCCGCGACGATCTCCCAATCGCCTGTTGCTTCAAGATCCGTGGTTTGACCCGGGCCGTGCTCGTCCGGCCGGGTGACAAAGGCGGTTCTCAGACCGGCAGCCCGGGCGGCGTGAAGATCGTCGTTGTGGGCTGCCACCATCATGACTTCGCCGGGCTCAAGGCCGAGCACTTCGGCATTGCGTCGGTAGACAATCGCCTCCGGCTTGTAGTTCTGTGCGATGTCGGCGCCGAGGATGGCATCCCAGGGCAGGCCGCCGAACTTCGCCATCCGGGTGATCAGCGCGATCGACCCGTTGGAGCAGGGGGCAATGATGGCGTGCTGCTTGATCGCCGAAAGGCCCGCAACCGAATCGGGCCATGGCGGCAGTTTTTCCCAGGCGTGGTTGAGGTCTGCGCGTTCATCGTCGCTGAAATGAGTATCGAGACCGGTTTTGGCGAGAACGGCGGCGAGGTTTTCCAGATGCAGCATGTCTAGGGAAACATAGCCGCGGTTGCCGGAGCGCACTTTCTGCATGGCGGGCTGATATTCTCCCCGCCAGAGATCGGCAAATTCATGCGGATCGGCTGAAATGTTCTTTTCGGCAAATACCCGGGCGCATTCTGCGGCAATGCCGTTGCGCCAGTCGACCACTGTTCCAAATACGTCGAAGATAAGGGCTTTGGGTCGGAAAACCGTACCGGTTTGCTTGGTCATGGCCGTGCCTTTTTCTTGTCTGCTTGCGTCATAGCGGAAACATCTTGTGTTGGTGAAGAGAGGAAATGGAGTTGTTAGCGGTTTTGTCTGCGGCTACCCTGCCAGTAACGGAATACGGTCATGTTTCCATTGGCACAATTGAAGACCCTGTTTTTGGCGCTTGCTGCCTTCATCTTCCTACCCGTCATGCTCGTTGCACAGACTGCGGAACGGGAGGTGGACGTCGAACTTGTACTGGCGGTGGATGTTTCGCGCTCCATGGGAGCCGAGGAGATGGAAATCCAGCGGCGGGGCTATGCTGCGGCACTGACCGATCCGCAGGTTCTCGATGCGATGTTTTCGGGTCTCACCGGCAGGGTGGCAATCACCTTCATGGAATGGGCAGGCGACGGCAACCAGCATGTGGTCGTGCCGTGGCGGGAAATCGCAACGCCGCAGGATGCCCAGGCCTTTGCAGACCTGCTGCTGGCAGGTCCATCCTTCAACATGCGCTACACCTCGATTTCCGGAGCTATCCTGACGGCCACACGGCTGTTCGATGATAACGGCTTTGCCGGCCTTAAGCGGGTTATCGATGTTTCAGGCGATGGCCCAAACAATCAGGGCGTGCCGGTAGAGGAGGCGCGCGATCTGGCAATTGGCAACGGCATCATCATCAACGGATTGCCGCTGATGACCACGGGCGGGTTTTACGGTCGCTATTCCATTCCCTATCTCGATCGCTACTACGTTGATTGCGTCATTGGCGGGCCGGCGTCGTTTTCCCTGCCGGTAACAAGCTGGGAGGAGTTTCCGGAGGCTGTTCGCCGCAAGCTGGTACTGGAACTTGCCCGGGAGCATCCCGGAGAGCACAGATTGCCGCTGATCCGGGCGGCAGCGGAGGAAAAGACCGACTGCCTGGTCGGCGAGCGCCTGCTGCTGCAATGGGATTTCAACGATCGTTGATCATGCAGCAAACAGCAAACGGCCTCTCCGGATGTGCTTCGGAGAGGCCGTTTTTTCGGCGATATGGGCATGTTTGATATCAGCGCTTCCACTGCTTGCGGTTGATCATCGCTTTCATTTCCAGTTCGGTTGCGGCATTGACCGAAAGGGGAAGCCGGTTTGCCCATTCGATGTCGGCGCGGGTGAGGCCGATATCGCGCAGCATGTAATCCTCCAGCCCCAGCATGTGCTGAACGGCGGCACGGTCAAGCTTGCGCTGGCGCCGGGTGCGGATCGCATCCACGATGGACGAAACCGCCGCGGAGAGGGTTGTGGCAAGCCCCCGCAGAACCAGGCCTGCCCTTGACGAGGGACGGTAATGCCGGGCGACCGGATGCCAGGTGGAAGGATTGATGGCAGGCGAAGCTGCTCTGGTGGAATAGGTCATGTTCATTCTCCTTGTACGCCGTGCTGCCTTTGGCTCGCCCGGCTGGTTTTGAAAGGAGACTTCGCGAAGGTCTCGAGGAGCAAGGTGATGCAATTTTATCTTTCAATCAAACGAATAGATTTTAT
>JAGRLQ010000144.1:3332-9132 GCA_020441735.1 Nitratireductor sp. | reverse complement strand
GCGCAACGCCATGAAGGTGTGGGAGGAAGGCAAGGACTTTCTCGAGGAACTGCTTGCCGACAAGGAAGTTTGTGCAGCGCTGTCAGAGGCTGAAATCCGCGAGAAATTCAACCTCGACTACCACACCAAGCATGTGGACACGATCTTCAGGCGCGTGTTTGGTTGATTCTGGCTAATGCTCTGCCCCTGTGGAGGTTCCAGTCCCCCTCTCCCGAAATCTTTCATTCGAAACCGGAAGTGACTTCGCCGCCGGAAAACCGCCCCGTTTGAGCGAAAAGCTGATGACCTTCGAAAGGAGGATATCATGAACACGCACAATCACCCTTACGAATACCACGCCAACGATCCGCTCAACTATGCGGATCTGCAGCGTCCGAACAGCGGATCGGCCGGCCTTTTGGTCGTGCTGGCGCTACTGGGCCTGACCTTTGTCGCACTGCTCGCCTTTACCGGGATTGAAGCTTCCCAGGGCCTGCCGGGCGTGGCTTCCGGTGAAGCACCGCCACCAAACGCTGAACAGTCCGCGCAGTAGATTCGGCCTGGTTGACCTGTTTGGCCTGCAGAAGTCGCCGCCGTTGCAACGCTCCAAGATCCCCAGGGCACTCCCTGGGGATTTTATTTTTGTTTAGTGATTACAATGACTCCGCGAAATATCGTGGATTTAATCGATTTATTACAAAAGAAATCGTTGAATCTCCGTCTGCTTTCTGCCAGAGGTGCGGCCCTGAATCAGAAATACGACTTTTGTCGTATCGTCAGTTCTGCATTCAATTCTCAGATTACGCTTGGAAGCTTTGCTGTATTGAGGAAGCGCCTGTAGTGGGCGTGAAGACTAATGAATTCGCACTTGACCAATCCGGAGACGGCGGCCGGAGAAAATCCGTCGAGAATTGCCTTTGAAAAACAAATCCGGGAATGCAACTCCGAAAACGACATCTATTGCCTATGCAACCGGATGGCGCACGACTTCGGCTTTGATTATTTCCTGATCCTCGACATACCGACCGGTAGCGACAAGGAATTGTCGAAGCTGTCGCTGATAACCAACTGGCCGAAAAAACTCATGGCCTGCTACGATGAGTATGGGCTGCTGGAGAACTCACCGGCCATCGCCCACCTGCGCGCCTCTACCGAGCCGCTCCTGTGGAACATAGCGGACATCACAGCAGAACGGCCGGACGATGAGCGACGCAAGGCGAGAAACCTTTTTGAAAGCCACAACATCCATCACGGGGTTTATTTTTCCACCCATCTGCCCAATGGCAGCATCGGATCAGTTTCTTTTTGCGGTGCCCGGCCCCTCGAAAACGAGGCGCTTTTTCTGACGCTCAACTACCTGGCTTCCCTGGTATACGGACGGCTTGCGCGCATCCGTCAGGAACTAAAACCCTCCCCCGGCGTTCTCAACGAACTGGAACTTTCCATATTGAGCATGACGGCCGATGGCGTGCCGCCAAGCGAGGTCTGCGAAAAACTGGCTTTCTCCGAGCAGGTCCTTAATTTGCGCTTTGCCCAGATTCTACACAAGATGGGCGCCAAAAACCGCATGCATGCCATCAAGCTGGCGATGAAATACAAGATGATCTAGAGGCCGCATATGTCCAGCCACCTTGTCGTAAACGCCAAGCCAAACGATGACGTCACCCGGCAGTTCGAGGCACTCGGCCTGTCAGACGTGCAGATTGCCGATCTGAGCGCAATCATCGAGGACATCGGCTTTTGGCGCTATGACCTCGACACCGGGCTTGCCTACTGGTCCGAGGGCGTGTTCCGGCTTCATGGCCGGGAAGTTACCGACGGTCCGATCAGTCTCAAGGCCGCAATCGCGGATTTTCACCCAGATGACCGCGAACTGGTTTCGAAATGTGTCAGCGAGGCGATCGAAAATCAGTGCGGCTACGCCTACACACTACGCCTGATGCGCGGCGACGAACCGGTCTGGATCAGTGTCCATGCCCGCTATGATGTGCAGAAGGACGGTCATCCGATCCTCTATGGCTGCATCTTTCCGATTGCAGCGCCGGCACGCTCCATCACCATCGGCAGCGCATGAAAATGGCCATCCCGGTATTGCACCGGCAATTGACATCGGCGTCGTGAACGACCATCTGCCGTCACATGAAAACCACTGAAACTGAAATCCTGATCGTGCCAGGCTACAAGGGCTCGCCCGAAGACCATTGGCAATCACGCTGGGAACGCAATCTCTCCGTTGCCCGCCGGGTTGCCATGGGAGACTGGCACAAGCCGGTCTTCGAGGACTGGAAGGAAAACCTGATTGAGGCAGTTGGCGAAGCGCAAAAGCCTGTGGTGCTGGTCGGTCACTCGATTGGCAGTCAGGTAATCGCGCATGCGGCCTCCGAATTTTCAAAACCGGTCGCCGGCGCTTTTCTGGTAGCCCCGCCCGATGTCGAAAATCCGGCGATCCGCCCGCGGCACCTGCTGACCTTCGGCCCGGCAAGAACCGATCCCCTGCCCTTTCCCTCCGTGACCGTCGCCAGTCGCAACGATGAATTCTGCGCTTTCGAAGTTGCCGAACGCATGGCCGCCGACTGGGGCTCGCTGTTTCTTGATGCCGGTGAGTCAGGCCACATCAACGCCGAAAGCGGCCATGGCCCCTGGCCCGAAGGGCTGATGGTGTTCTCCAAGTTCATGAACCATCTGAAGCCGCCGGTTTGATCCCACTGGAAAACGCCGTTCGCAAATGAAATGAGGGACCGGGCGATTGCCCGATCCCTCTGGATAGCACTTGGATGCGCACACCGGCTTCAGCCCATCAGAACCGGACCTGAAAGCGTACACGGCCACCATACAGCGTCACGTCATCACCGAACTCCCCTATGGCGCTGACAGTGAGGATCGAATTGCTGCTGAGGGCTGCGCTCAGCCCGGCCTCCGCCGTGCCGGTGAGATAATCCGTAGCGAAACCGACCTTCGAACCGCTCGACTCAAGGTCGCCACTAAAATCGGTGAATTTCAACCCGGCGCGGGCAAACCCGCTCAATCCGCTTCCGAAATAGTGCTCGATCCCCAGATCGCCACCGTAAACCAGCGTTTCAAGCTCCACGCCATCGACAACCAGTCCCATCGAGTCGGTGAACTCGCCGGCGTCGAACGCCGTGTAGTTCACATAGGCACGGATATCCGTCACGGTTTGCTCGTCGATGATGAATTTCATGCCGCCATTGGCTGCAAAACCGTAAAGCAGGCCATCATAGTCGGCAGTTGATCCAAGAACCGGGTTTGTGGAGTTCACATTGCCCAGACCGAAATGCCCCAGCAAGGATCCGTACAATCCGTCAGCGTTGGAATAACGCAAATAGGCGCCGGCGCCGTAAGACTCGGTTTCGGAGGTCGATCCGGAGGCCGTATCGATATTCGATTGGCCGAAATAGGCAAAGGCACCGGCAAAAAGTTCGCCGCACTGATCCAGCAACGCCTCACCAAGATCGGCCTCCCCGCCAATGCGGGCAGAAAGGCTCTCAAAGGAAGAACTGCCAATGTCCCCGGTCATTCCGTCGGCATCAGCCCAGGCATTGGTGCCTGATCTGGACGAGCATGCACGCTCACCCAAGCCGCCCTGCTGCAATCCCGTTCCGTTGTTTTCTTCCGGGACATTGCGTCCAGGAAAGGGTCCGGCATCCAAACGCGCCATCGCGGCAATATTGTCGTTTATCGCCATCGGCGCAGCAGCCAGCCCGAGCCCCAGCGCAGCCGTCTCAGGACCACTCGGCCCCGCCGTTCCACTACCGCCGACCAGACTGCTCGTTGTGGTTTCGTTGACCGGCGTCGTCCACAACAGATACACGCCGTCATTGGCGGCTTCCTGCAACCAGTAGGTCCGCGCTGCCGTCGAGGGATCACTGACCAGAACGTAATTGTCCGTCGGGTCTGGTGTTGCGCCGGTTCCGGGATCACCAATATCAGCACCCGAATCGATCAGCCTCCGCGAACCTGAAAGCGAACCCTGCGCTATAAGATTGACATCCATGTTGACCGGATTGGCCGCTGTGACCGGAACAACCGTATCATCGATATCCACGGTAGTTGCGAGGATATAGTCGGACGCATCCGCCTGATACCCGTCCACTGACGCGTCGACATCGAAGCTCAGATTGGCACCGCCCTGAAGAACCAGCCGGCTGACCGTGATGGAATCGTCAACCGCGCCATCCTGCAAGGTCACACGGTTTGCCGAAAAGACCTTGATCAGCGAACCGCCACCCAGGGCGAGCGCACCATCGGTCTGAACCAGGTTTGAATGCGTTCCGCCAAAGTCGGTTTTCAGAAAGTAGCCGCTGCCGCGGTTGTCATCGAGATCGAGCGAGAAGGTCTGGCCATAGAAATCGGCTTCCTCAACCTGGAGGAAAATCAGGTCCTGGGTCTGCACGAGGTCGAACAGTTCGGCCTTATCGGTTCCCCCGCCGCCGTCAAAAACAATCGGCGTATCGGAAAGGGCTGCCCCGCTGATGGCTTCCGGCGTCGCGCCGTCACCGCCGGCAAACCCGGCCGGTCGGACCGGCGGAACGTATAGTGTTTCCGCGGCGCCCAATTCGTCGGTCGCACCGGTGTATTCGTCACCACCGCCATCGATGATGATCGTGTCATCCCCGCCTCCGCCTTGAATCTCGCCAGCGACGCTACCGCCAAAAATGGCGATCTGGTCATCAAGCTCCCCGGTGAAAATCGAAACCCCGGCATTGACAGTCCCACTGTCGTTCTGGCTGACCGACACCGTGCCTTCGGGCAGATAGCCGATCGTACCATTGTCGATGAAATAGTTGTCCGCGCTGAACCCTCGCCCGTACCAGCCAATGCCCCCATCGACGACAGATCCACCCGTAACCACCAGCGCATCCGTTCCCCGGTCGAGCGTGACATTGCCACCCAGCGCTACGCCATCGAGAACGATGTAATCGTCGCCGTAGCCCGCCTGAACGCCGCCCGCGGCGCTGCCGCCGGTCAAACGCAACCGGTCTTCCCCATTGTCGAGATTGATGCTGACGCCGCTCACGCCGTTGTAGTTGCCCGGCAAGGTATCCGTGATGTTCGGCGTGATATCGATGGTATCATCCGCGCCATCGCAATCCAGGCTGCCACCCGCCGTGGTTGTACACGCTGCCCAGACATTCTGTGTGCCTGCAAATGAGATACCCGCCAGCATTGTTGAAACCAACAACGCCCTTTTTACTGTCAAATACATGAAAAGCCCCCGTTTTTCTCCGTATCGAATCCGCAATTACCGCGAAAACACCAGAGCTCGTGTGCTTTTCAAATGGTTAACAAAAAGCTAACAAATGGTTAATGGAACAACCCTGCGTTGACGGTTTGTTAATCTTTCTGACAGCCAGCAACAATTCGCATGACGACCAGCCGCATTGCCATGTTCGGACGGCGGTCAGCCAGCAATGCGGGGAAATGCAATCTTTGAACTGAAGGAATCGATTGGTTCCTCCCCGGAGCGAGCACCGGATGGATGTCTCGCCGGCAGCAAGGCAGCGTTATCGTACGGCGCCAAACAACAGCGGCCCGGCGGAAGCCGAACTTACAGCGGTTTGATTGAATGAACTGAAAGCCTAGGCAAGTCCGCGGGGCGGACCTGGTATGTTTGCTGGTGCAGCCGATATCCCGCCAGCGCGCACCGCCAGCCGTCGCCACTGCCGCTTGTTGGCAGCGACATCATCCGCTGCTGCAGGGCAACGGACACCGACACGATAATGAAAACAGGATTGGAGGGCCGATCAGCCCTCTTCCTTGATCTGGCGGATCGCCTGCGCCATCAACTCGTCCATGGTGCGGC
>JAGRLQ010000144.1:3150-3298 GCA_020441735.1 Nitratireductor sp. | reverse complement strand
AATCGCCGCGAATCTTGCGGAACACGTCCGCATCACCAGCTTCCTCGAAATCGGCGCGAATCACTTCTTTGGCGTAATTCTGGGCGTCATCACCGGATTTCCCCATCAGATCAGCCGCCCAAAGCCCCAACAATTTGTTGCGGCGCGC
>JAGRLQ010000144.1:2556-3128 GCA_020441735.1 Nitratireductor sp. | reverse complement strand
AACTGCAGCGCTTCATCATGGGCAAACTTCTTTTCGAACGCGTCTTCGCGATCATCAAATCCGCTCATCTTGACCTCCTAGAGCAATTCAGGTTTTGACGGAATCGGAAAAACCTGAATGCGTAAACAGAACCAACGGGACAAATCGTTGTCCCGTTTCGGGAGAAACGTGAAACGATCTAGCCGGCTTCGCCTCGCATATAGGATGCTTCGCCCGCAATTTGAAGGGAAAAAACCCGCATGCGACACCAAGAATAACGGTGAAGTGTGACAGCGCAATATTGTGCAACGGCAAAGTTTTCACTATGGAGGCGCCAGAGGCCGGATTATTCGGATTCCACGCGCCGCTGCAATCGCCGCGTGCCTGCCGGAAGCCGGCCGGATGCGCACCAGCCTGCCCAATCCGGGCTGAAATACCGGGATCACCATCATGCCAAAACGCCGCCGTATCTACGAAGGCAAGGCCAAAATCCTTTATGAGGGACCGGAACCCGGCACCCTGATCCAGTTCTTCAAGGATGATGCCACCGCCTTCAACAAGAAGAAGCACGAGATCGTCGACGGCAAGGGCGT
>JAGRLQ010000144.1:0-2547 GCA_020441735.1 Nitratireductor sp. | reverse complement strand
TCAACAACCGCATTTCCGAGCACATTTTCACCCATCTGAACCAGATCGGCATTCCGACTCATTTCATCCGCCGCCTCAACATGCGCGAGCAGTTGATCCGCGAGGTTGAGATCATTCCGCTGGAAGTGGTGGTACGCAACGTTGCCGCCGGTTCGCTGTCGCAACGTCTCGGCATTCCCGAAGGCGAAGTGCTTCCGCGCTCGATCATCGAGTTCTATTACAAGAAGGACGAACTCGACGATCCGATGGTTTCCGAAGAGCACATCACCGCCTTCGGCTGGGCCTCGCCACCGGAAATCGACGACATCATGTCGCTTGCCGTGCGCATCAACGACTTTCTCTCCGGCCTGTTTCTTGGCGTCGGCATCCGCCTGGTTGATTTCAAGATCGAGCTTGGCCGGCTGTTCGAAGGCGACATGATGCGCATCGTGCTTGCCGACGAGATTTCGCCGGACTCCTGCCGGCTGTGGGACATCAAGACCGACGAGAAGATGGACAAGGACCGCTTCCGCCGCGACATGGGTGGCCTGCTGGAAGCTTATCGCGAAGTCGCCAACCGCCTCGGCATCATGAACGAAAACGAACCGGTTCGCGGCAAGGGCCCGGTGCTGGTTTCCAGTAACGACGACTGAACCGGCAAACGAACGCAAGGCTGTACGGAAAGAGAACATGTTCAAGGCACGCATTACGGTAACCCTGAAGAATGGCGTTCTCGACCCGCAGGGCAAGGCCATTGAAAAATCCCTTGGCGCGCTCGGCTTCGACGGTGTCGGCTCCGTGCGCCAGGGCAAGGTCTTCGATGT
This sequence comes from Nitratireductor sp., assembly GCA_020441735.1. Classification (GTDB taxonomy): domain Bacteria; phylum Pseudomonadota; class Alphaproteobacteria; order Rhizobiales; family Rhizobiaceae; genus Salaquimonas. The sequence goes on along the minus strand of JAGRLQ010000144.1, from coordinate 1,744 downwards.
CGAACTTGATACGAAAGATGGCTTGAAGGCCGCCAAGGACCTCGAGGCCATGTGTGAAAAGCTCCTCGCCAACACGGTGATCGAGGATTACCACGTGGACGTGTTGTGATGACCTCTGCCGTTATCCTCTTTCCGGGCCTCAACCGCGACCGCGACATGATCGCTGCGCTGACCAAGATCAGCGGCAAGGCGCCTGCCATCGTCTGGCACACCGAAACCGCCCTGCCCGAAGCCGATCTCTATGTCATTCCCGGCGGTTTTTCCTATGGCGACTATCTGCGCGCCGGTGCCATTGCAGCACGATCTCCCGTCATGGATGCCCTGCGCAGCAAGGCTGCTGCCGGAAACCGCATTCTTGGCGTCTGCAACGGCTTTCAGATCCTCACCGAATCCGGCCTGCTGCCAGGCGCGCTGATGCGCAATGCCGGCCTCAACTTCGTCTGCAAGGAAGTGCAGCTGGAGGTCGTCAATGCCGAAACCGTGTTTACCCGCAGCTATGCAAAGGGCCAGATCCTGCGCTGCCCGGTCGCCCATCATGATGGCAACTACTTTGCCGACGCAAAGACGCTGGCAAAAATCGAGGACGGAGGCCAGGTCGCCTTCCGCTATGCCAAGGGCACCAATCCCAACGGTTCGGTCAACGACATCGCCGGTATCGTCAGCGAAAAAGGCAATGTGCTCGGCATGATGCCGCATCCTGAAAACCTGATCGAACCTGCCCATGGCGGCATGGATGGCCGCGCCCTGTTCGAGGCAGCCCTCGACCAGCTTGAAAAGAACGCCGCATGAAACGGGCAAAAAGCGCGCTTGCCCTCACCGCCTGCGCTGCGCTTGTCGGCATCTTGTTGGCCGGATGTCAGGCAACAGGCGGCGGCGCTCTGACGGCAACCACCGACCGGTCCGAAGCCGTCGCCCTGCTCCAGACCATCAACGATCAGGCCCAGACCTGCTGGATGAAGTCGAAGGACAAGGCATTCCGCGCCTATCGCGTCATTCCCGAACTCGATACCCGTGTTGGCAAGCCGCGCATCCTGCTGGTCAGCGCAAAAGCTGCCCAGGGCCTGCCGCAACTGGTAATCGAAGCAGAAGGCAAGCCCGCCCGGCTCACCACCTACGGACCGTTGACCTCCGATCCTGTCTCTGCGCGCATCAACAAGGATGTCCTGCGCTGGAGCGACGGCAAGACCGGCTGCGCGTAAGAAACAATGGCCCGCCTGCTGCAATGGATCGGATTTCTCGCCGGGCTTGGCGGGTTAATCCTGCAGTTTTCCCTGACGCTTCCCGCTTCCATGGAAGCAGGCCGCAGCCTTGCCGGCTCCATCGTCTTCTTCTTTTCCTTCTTCACCGTGTTGACCAACATTCTGGTCATGCTCGCCCATGCCGCCGGGCTGGCGCTTGCGGGGAAACGCCTTACCTTCCTGCAGCGCCCTCTGGTTCGCGCTGGACTCGTGCCGGCAATCGCACTTGTCGGGCTTGTCTATCTCTTCATCCTGTCGGCGCTCTGGCAGCCTGAAGGCTGGTGGCGGGTTGCCGATGCCACGCTGCATTACGTCACGCCGGTAATCTACACGGCCTGGTGGCTGATCTCGGGGCGCGACGGTTCGAGCCGCTGGCGTAATCCGTTGCTGTGGCTCATATGGCCGCTGGCCTATCTTGCCTATGCGCTGACCCGTGCGCCAATCGCAGGCGAAGTGCCTTATCCGTTTCTCGACTACATGGAAAACGGCTGGCAGCAGGTGGCAGG
>JAGRLQ010000143.1 GCA_020441735.1 Nitratireductor sp. | reverse complement strand
ATCCGCGCGCCTCGCGTACCGTGCCGTTTGTTGCCAAAACGCTGGGCAGCCCGATTGCCAAGGCAGCTGCCCGCATCATGGCAGGCGAAACCGTCGAGGCAGCCTTCGCCGATTATGGCGGCAAGCCCGACCCGCGTGCGTTGAAACACATCGCAGTCAAGGAATCCGTCTTCCCGTTTGCCCGCTTCCCCGGCGTCGACACATTGCTCGGGCCGGAAATGCGCTCGACCGGCGAGGTCATGGGCCTCGACACCACCTACCCGATGGCCTTCGCCAAGGCCCAGCTCGGTGCCGGCACCGACCTGCCGCGCAAGGGGACGGTGTTCTTCTCCATGAAGGGCGACGACAAGGAGCGCGTGCTGGATTCTGCCCGAGCGCTTGCCGAGGCCGGCTTCCGGGTTCTGGCGACCGGCGGCACCTGCCGATATTTTCAGGAACATGGCGTTGCCGCCGAGCGCATCAACAAGGTGCTGCAGGGCCGTCCCCATATCGAGGACGCGATCAAGAACCGGCAGGTGCAACTGGTCTTCAACACCACGGCAGGCCAGAAAGCGGTTTCGGATTCGAAATCGCTGCGCCGTGCCGCACTGATGATGAAGGTGCCCTATTTCACCACCGTCAACGGCATCAATTCGGCAACCCGCGCAGTCCTTGCGCTGCGCGAGGGCGACATCGCCGTCAAACCGCTGCAGGACTATTTCGCGGAATAACACCACAGAGTTTCTCATGCCCTGATCGGCTGGCGGTTGATCCCCGCCGCGCCGATTCATGCGGTGCAGTCAACGTCTGGCACAATATTCAACCAAACGGTTGACAATCGGCTCGAATTGCTCGATATTCAACTTTATGGTTGAATATTCAGAACACCAGATGGACACGATCTTTCATGCACTCGGCGACGCAACCCGCCGCGGCATGCTGGCGACGCTTGCCTTGGGCGAACATACGGTCGGCGATCTGGCAAAACCTTACGATATGTCGCTGGCAGCAGCTTCAAAGCACATCAAGGTCCTCGAAGGCGCGGGCCTCATTCGGCGCGAGATTCGCGGGCGCACGCATGTCTGCCACCTCGAACCGGGACCGCTTGCCAGCGCTCATGCCTGGCTCGGTCATTACGAGAATTTCTGGAATCACCGCCTCGACGTACTGGAACACCTCCTTCGCGAAGAGGACCTCAGATCGTCCCGGACCCCAACCAAGGAGTAACTGTCATGAGTATTGTTGAAGAGAGCGAGGCCTATGGCGAAATGATCGAGCCGGCAACGCTTCGAATCGAGAGGACACTGCCTGGTCCAATCGAACGTGTCTGGGCTTATCTGACCGAAAGCGACAAGCGCCGGTTATGGCTGGCATCCGGTGACATGGACTTGCGCGAAGATGGGGACTTCGAGCTGGTCTGGCGCAATGACGAACTCACCGATCCTCCCGGCCAACGCCCCGAAGGCTTCGGTGAGGAGCACAGCATGCAGGGAAAAATTCTCGAAGTCGAACCGATGCGCCTGCTTCGGTTCTCCTGGGGAGAGGGAGACGTGACTTTTACCCTCGAACCGAAGGGTAACGACATCTGTTTGATGATTGTTCATCGCCGGATCACCGACCCCGCAATGCGCGTCATGATTGGCGCCGGCTGGCATGCCCATCTGGCCGTCCTCAAGGCGAGACTGGAAAACCGTCCCACGGCCGGTGGCTTTTGGGATATGTGGCTGCGTCTGAAACAGGACTACGAAACGCGCATCTAAGGCGCTGCAGGCAAGCTCCGTCCACCCTCAGAATCCGCCCGACAGGAACCCGCATGCCTTGACTCATGTCAAGGCATGCGGGCTTCCATGTGCTCACCATATTTGTCGGGTAGCCATGATGGCACTCAAACGGAAGAATGCAATCAGGAGGAGGATCGCAAGATGCCCAGTTTCAAAATCTCCAATAGGTGGATACCGGCGCTCGCATTGATGCTTTCGGCATCGTTTGTCTCCATGCCGGCTTCTGCAGCAGACGGTGATGTCGAGAAGCGCACAACCAGCGAAGCCTATGAGGACGTCGTGCAGGCTGCACAGGACGCAATCATCAATCGGGGCTATGTGGTCGATTATCATGGCCACATTGGCGACATGCTGGAGCGGACCGCGTCAGATGTCGGTGCAAAGAAAGAGCTCTACAAGAACGCGGAATTCTTCACCTTCTGTTCGGCAGTCGTCTCGCGCGAAGTGATGGAATCGAACATCGAGGACATTGCCTATTGCCCGTATGTCGTCTTTGTCTACGAAGCGGCAAACGACGCGAGTGGCGTCACGGTCGGCTTTCGCCGCCTGC
>JAGRLQ010000142.1:5608-6296 GCA_020441735.1 Nitratireductor sp. | reverse complement strand
GCTGGCCGCGGGAATTGCCGTCTTTACTTCACTTCCGCAGGCTGAAGCTGCCGCGGCATGCGGCCGGGCAAGCTGGTATGCGCTTCAATCGCGTACGGCTTCCGGTGAGGCAATGAACCCGTCGGCGATGACCGCAGCCCATCGCAGCTATCGCTTCGGCACCAAGATCAGGGTTACCAACCAGCGCAATGGTCGTAGCGTCATCGTGCGGGTCAATGACCGCGGGCCGTTCGTCAAGGGCCGCATTGTCGACGTTTCCAAGGCGGCCGCCGGCAAGCTCGGCATGATCCGTTCCGGCCATGCGCCTGTGTGTGTGCAGCCGGTAAGCTGACGTTCCCAAACCCGGCAGATCAGCGCAGGCGGCATTTTACAATTGCCCGCCGACCCCCTATATCAGGCGCAATGTTGGACGGCGCGGCCTTTACCCGCGCATGATCTGGACGAAAGCCCATGTTGAACTCACTCGACCTGCCCGGAAGGCCGGAAGACACCCGCGTGGTTGTTGCCATGTCGGGAGGTGTCGATTCCTCCGTGGTTGCCGGTATTCTTGCCCGCCAGGGCTATGATGTCGTCGGCATGACCCTGCAGCTTTACGACCATGGCGAGGCCATTCACCGCAAGGGTGCGTGCTGCGCGGGGCAGGACATTCATGACGCTAAGCGCGTCGCCGAAACCCTCGGCATTCCCC
>JAGRLQ010000142.1:0-5575 GCA_020441735.1 Nitratireductor sp. | reverse complement strand
TCAAGGAAGCGGTGATCGATCCCTTTGCCCAGTCCTATATCGATGGCGAAACGCCGGTCCCCTGCATTGCCTGCAACCAGACGGTCAAGTTTGCCGAACTTCTGGCAACGGCCAGGGAGCTTGGCGCGGCAGCACTTGCCACCGGGCACTACATCGATTCACGGCTGGTCGATCCTGCAACCGGCCGCCGGGCGCTTTACCGCCCGTCCGATGAAAGCCGTGACCAGAGCTATTTCCTGTTTGCCACCACCCAGGAACAGGTCGATTATCTGCGCTTTCCCTTGGGCGGCCTGCCAAAGGCGGAAACAAGGGAGATTGCGCGCGAGCTCGGCCTGACGATTGCCGACAAGCCGGACAGCCAGGACATCTGCTTCGTGCCGAAAGGCAAATATTCCGACATCATCGCCCGGCTGCAGCCGGAAGCGAACGAGGCGGGCGACATCGTTCACCTCGACGGGCGGGTGCTCGGGCAGCACGACGGCATCATCCATTTTACGGTGGGCCAGCGGCGCGGCATTGGCATTGCCACCGGCGAGCCGCTCTATGTCATTCATCTCGACCGGGAGACGAAACGCGTCGTTGTCGGTCCGCGCGAGGCTCTTTCGACCTGGCGGCTGGAACTGCGCGACGTCAACTGGCTCGGCGACGGACCGCTTTCGGCCATTCCTGCCGATGGCCTGCCGGTCTTTGCTAAGGTGCGCTCGACGCGCCCGCCGGCGGAAGCGCGGCTGCATGTCGAGGGTGACGTGGTGACGGTCGATCTCCTTGAAGGGGAAACCGGCGTCGCGCCGGGCCAGGCCTGTGTCCTCTATGAAGATGACAATCCGCGCAGCCATGTGCTGGGCGGCGGCTTCATTCGCCGTTCGATGCACGCGCAGGAGGCCGAGCGCCAGTTGCAGGCGCTTACCGGTCATGCGCCCGCTGCCCATGCCGCGGGCTGACCGGCCGGTGTTTTCCCGCTTCCGGCTACGATAATCGGCAAATGTGCGGGAGGTGGTTTTCACCGCTGCCGAAACGCTTGACAGGGCAGGGGGTGCTTTCTTATATGCGCGGGCGTTTGCCGGGCGATGCCCGCACACCCATCCGGACAAGAGGCTGCCGCTACCCTGCACCCCGCAGGCAACCGGTGCCGACTTCTGGAAATGCAATGGGCGGAAGACGCAGCCGGATGGCGGAGTAGCTCAGTAGGTTAGAGCAGAGGAATCATAATCCTTGTGTCGGGGGTTCGAATCCCTCCTCCGCTACCAAATCCCCAAAAATCCAGCTTTCCATGCTACCGAGCCGCCATTGCCCGGTTGCCTGTTCGCATGTCTGCAGGCAAGAAGGACATGAGGGAGTTTTTCGGGAGAGAGTGATGCCGGGGCCGCTGGAAGGATTGAAGGTCATCGAGATGGCGGGGCTGGGGCCGTGTCCGCTGGCAGGCCAGTTGCTGGCCGATATGGGCGCCGATGTCATCGTCGTTGACCGCAATGGGGCGAAGCACGATCCCGCCGACATCAACCGCCGTTCGAAGCGCTCCATCGCGCTTGATCTGAAGCAGCCTGCCAGCGTTGCAGCGCTGCTGAAAGTCATCGGGACTGCCGACATTCTGATCGAGGGGTTCCGGCCCGGGGTCATGGAACGGCTGGGGCTCGGGCCAAAGGAATGTCATGAGCACAATCCCGGCCTGATCTACGGGCGGATGACCGGCTGGGGGCAGGACGGGCCGCTGGCGCCCACCGCCGGGCATGACATCAACTATCTGGCGATTACCGGCCTGCTGGCTGCTATCGGGCTGAAGGACCAGCCACCGATCCCGCCGCTCAACCTGGCGGCCGATTATGCCGGGGGCACGATGTTTCTGCTGTTCGGCGTTCTGGCGGCGCTGCATGAGCGCGGGCGCTCCGGCAAAGGGCAGGTGATCGATGTGGCGATGTCCGACTGCGCGCCGCTGCTGGCCGGACTGATCCAGACCATGGCCCATCACGGCCAGTGGACGGAAGCGCGCCAGAGCAATCTGCTTGATGGCGGGGCACCCTTCTACCGCTGTTATGAGACGGCAGACGGCAAGCACATGTCACTCGGCGCGCTGGAACCGCAGTTCTTCGCCGAGTTCGTGCGCATTGCAGGCGTCGATGCGGAGGATTGCGCCTCGCAATATGACAGGGCGACCTGGTCCGAAAAACATGCGCGCTATGCGGCAGTGTTCAAGACCAAGACGCGGGACGAATGGACTGCTTTGTTTGAGGGCAGTGATGCCTGTGTGGCGCCGGTGTTGACGGCGAGCGAGGCGCCGGACCATCCGCACAACAAGGCTCGCCAGGTGTTCGACCGGCCGGGCGGGGTGCTTCAGGTCAATCCGTCGCCGAGGTTTTCGAGGACGCCGGCACGCGCGCCTGAAGCTGCTATTGCACCGGGTGCCGATACCGCCGAGGTGCTGAAAGAAGCCGGATTGCCTGCTGGCGATGTGTCTGCATTGCTTGGCGGCGAATAGGGCTCAGGCCTTTCCAGCGAAAACTGTCAGATATCTTAATTAAGGACTCCTAAGCGGAGGTTGCTTCCGTTTGGTGACGGTGTAAACCGGCACTTAAACAACGTGTGATAGAACGCCGCAGACAAAAACAGCAAGTACCTTGTGAACAGCGGGCGGCGGAGTTTTCGAAAGCGTGATGTTCAGGAAACTGCGGTCCTTTCTCGCTGATGTCAGTGGCAACTTCGCCATAACGATAGCGGTTGCTGCCCCTGCCGTTGTTGGCGTTGCAGGCCTTGCCGTCGACTACACGACGCTTTTCAACCATCGAAAGTCTCTTCAGGAAGTGGCGGATGGCGCGGCGCTTGCCGCGACGCGCGAGTTGATGATTGCAGGCACCGGAAAGTCCCAGGTGCAATCCATCGCGGAATCCTTTGCCGAGGCCCATTTGCCCGATCTGTCGGCGGATGGGTCCCTCGCGGTTACCACCAAGGTCGACGAGAAAACCAACAAGGTGACGGTTGATCTCGCCTATACGTGGTATCCCATGTTCGCGCATCTTCTCGACAAGTCGGCAACGCCGATCAGGTCAGAGGCGGTTGCCAAACTCGCCGGCAGCGGATTGACCTGCGTCATCGGCATGATGGAGCCTCAATTGCTGGCAAAGGCCAGCATTCACCTCGACAACAATGCGAAGATCGTGGCCGATGGGTGCGGTGTGCATTCCAATTCAAAAGACCATTTCGGCTTGCGGGTGGATTCATCAGCCTCGATCAGCGCATCGTCGGTCTGTTCGGCCGGAGGGTATCTGAAATCGTCCAAGGCGAAAATCAGCCCTGCACCGTTGAGCGACTGTCCGAAAATCCAGGATCCATTGCTCCAGCGCATGCCACCCGTGGTGAAGGATTGCCGCGCCGAGGATCTGGTCATTGAAGAGAATACCACCCTGAAGCCGGGCACCTATTGCGGCGGGATCACCATCAGGGGCAATGCCAAGGTGACGCTTGACGAGGGTGTCTTCGTCATCAAGGACGGCCCGTTGATCGTTACGGATTCAGCAAGCTTGACCGGTGACAATGCCAGCTTCTTTCTGACGGGCAAGGGTTCGATTTTCGAGTTTCACCCGGATACGACAATCGACCTTTCCGCCATGGAAACCGGCGGGCTTGCCGGTCTGCTGTTTTATGAAGACCGTGATGTGCCGCACAGTTTCAAGTTCAATCCCATCCTGCCGAAACTGACACCCAAGGACGTCCGCATTCACAAGATTTCAAGCAACAATGCCCGCAATCTGATCGGTACGCTCTATCTGAAAAACAGCATTCTGCTGATTAATGCGGAAGCACCGGTTGCCGATGCATCGGCCTATACCGCGCTGGTGGTGGGGCGATTGTGGCTGCAGGAAGGGCCGACCTTGCATCTCAATGCAGACTATACCGAAACCGAGGTGCCGGTTCCCGGCGGGTTGATCGGTTCAGCGCCGGTTCTGATAAAATAGAACCTGCCGCTTCTCAGCTGAATGAATGATCCGAAGACCCGTGGCCGTTTGCCGGTGGCGCTTGCGCAACCTTGTCAGGTGATTTAAGCGATGCGGCAATTCTCCCAGTACCGGGATTGCCAAGCCGCCGACTACGGAACCGCCATGCCCAGCACGATTATTGCGCCTTCGATCCTGTCGTCCGACTTCTCGCGTTTGGGCGAGGAGATCGAGGATGTTGTGGAAGCCGGTGCCGACTGGATCCACATCGACGTGATGGACGGTCATTTCGTGCCCAACATCACCTTCGGCCCGCCGGTGATCAAGGCGGTGCGCGACAGGACCGACAAGGTCTTTGATTGCCACCTGATGATCGAACCGGTCGATCCCTATCTTGCCGCCTTTGCCGATGCCGGCTGCGACATCATCACCGTGCATGCGGAGGCGACCACCCATCTCGACCGCTCGCTGCAGGCGATCCGCGATCTGGGCAAGAAGGCAGGCGTCTCGCTCAACCCGTCAACGCCGGAAAGCGTCATCGAATATGTGCTCGACCGGCTCGATCTCATTCTGCTGATGACGGTGAACCCGGGCTTTGGCGGCCAGAAGTTCATTCACCCGGTTGTCGACAAGGTCGCGCGCATCAGGCAGATGATCGGTGATCGTCCGATCCACATCGAGATCGATGGCGGGGTAACACCGGAAACGGCTCCGCTGGTGGCGAAAGCAGGTGCCGATGTGCTGGTGGCAGGCTCTGCCGTCTTCAAGGGCGGCACCAAGGACGCCTACCGCGCCAACATCGAGGCGATCCGGAATGCGGCCGATGGGGCGGCCTAGATCGTTTCACCGTTAGGTGGAAACGATAGCCCTCACCAGGCAACTGAGTTCATTTACGCATTTCGATTTTTCCGATTCCGTCAAAATCGAAATTGCTCTAACAGAAAATCGTTTCAGCGGGGCGACAATGGAAGAACCGGCTTGCCGCAAATGATGCTTGCCGCGAATAGCGATTTCTTGCATTGCCGCAGGTGACGCAATATTGCTGCCGGGTCAAAATCGACCCTTTCCCGATCAGGTACTCATGCCCATCCGCCGACTGACCCATCTGCAGAAACTCGAAGCCGAGAGCATCCACATCATGCGTGAGGTGGCGGCGGAAGCTGAGAACCCCGTCATGCTCTATTCCATCGGCAAGGACAGCGCGGTGATGCTGCACCTTGCCATGAAGGCATTTTATCCCGGCAAGCCGCCCTTTCCCCTGCTGCATGTGGACACGACCTGGAAGTTCAGGGAGATGATCCGCTTCCGGGACGAAACGGTTGCCAAGCTCGGCCTGAAGCTGCTGGTTCACATCAACGAGGATGGCGTCAAACAGGGGATCGGCCCGTTCAGCCATGGTTCGGCGGTCCATACCGATGTGATGAAGACCGAGGCGCTGAAGCAGGCGCTCGATAAATACAAGTTCGATGTCGCCTTTGGCGGTGCGCGTCGCGACGAGGAGAAGTCGCGTGCCAAGGAGCGCATCTTTTCCTTCCGCAGCGCCGACCACCGCTGGGACCCGAAGAACCAGCGGCCGGAACTCTGGAAGATCTACAACACCCGCAAGGCACCGGGGGAATCGATACGGGTCTTCCCGCTGTCGAACTGGA
>JAGRLQ010000141.1 GCA_020441735.1 Nitratireductor sp. | reverse complement strand
CCGCCAAGCTTCGGAATCCGGCTGGAAAGCCTCGTTGACAACAGCTGAGTAGGGATGCCTGCGGGCGATGACGGTGACGACCTCTTCACAGGATATGCAATTGTCCGGCCCCCAGAAGGCAGCGGCCTTGTTGCTTGCGATGGGCAAGGAAAATGCGCGCCGGGTTACCGAGCACTTCAGTCAGGAAGAGATGGCCAATGTTGTCGAGGCGGCAAAGAGCCTGCCGGGGCTCAGCATCGGTCAGGTGACCAGCCTGCTGTCGGAGTTTGGCGAGAACTACGAGCGAAGCGGCATTTCGGTGGGGGCAGACGATTTTGCCAGCCTGCTGAGCGACATGAACCAATCCGGCCCGACGTTGATGGAGGAGGGCAGTTCCTCCATTGAGGAAAGCCTCGAGCCCGATCCAGAGTCCGTAAAAGCCTTCTTCGAAACCGAACCACCGGCCATGTGTGCCGTCCTGCTGGGCGAGTTGCGCGACGACATGGCTGCCGGCATTCTTGGCGAGCTGGAAACCGACAGGCGCAATGAAATTGTCAGCGCCTTCCTGACCCGTCAGCCGCTCGACCCGGAACTGGAAGGGCCGCTTAGAAGATCCATGATCTCCCTGGTGGCTGGTCAGGCCAATGTGTCGGAAGACAATGCGCAGGTGGAAAAGACGGTTTCGATGATCACCTTTCTGCAACAGGAGGACGGTGAAGCGATGCTCGAGGCCATCGAGAAAACCGATCCGGCGCTTGCAGCAGAAATTCGCAGGATGATTTTCCGCTTCACCGATGTGGACAAACTGGAAGCCAAGGACATCGCCCAGCTTGCCGACAAACTGGAAACCGACGACATCGTTGCCGCCTTGTTCGGCGCGCCGGAGAATATCAGCGAAGCCCTGATGGCTCCGCTCAGTCAGCGCAACAGGCGCGTTGTCGAGTCGGAACTCGGACGTGGCGGAATTTCCGAGGAGCGCTCGGAGACGGCACGTCGCAAGATTGCAGGTATTGCCGTGACGCTTGCCAAGAACGGTGTGATCACCCTGCCGGCCGGATAATGGACCTTGGCGGAAGACGCAGAAGACAAGAGTGAGGATCCAACCGAGAAGCGGTTGCAGGAAACGCTGGAGAAGGGGAATGTGCCTTTCTCCCGCGAGTTTGCGGCAGCGGCCTCGATCGGTGCGATTCTTTCGACCTACTTTCTCTTCCTGCCTGATTTCATCTACGACCTGACGATGCTGTTGCGATCGCTGCTGGGCAATCTGCATGACTGGCCGCTCGATACACCCTCCGACGCGCAAAACCTGATGGTTCTCATCGGCCGCTTTCTGATACTGGCGATGGCGCCGATTATTCTGCCGCTGGTTGCCGCCGGCATTCTTGCTTCCATTGCCCAGAACCAGCCCCGGCTGGTGCTCAACCGGATTGCTCCAAAATTCAGCAAGATTTCACCGGCGGCCGGCCTCAAGCGGCTGTTCGGCAAGCACACGCTGGTCGAACTGGCGCGTTCGCTGACGAAATACGGCGCTGCCCTGATTGTCGGTCTGGCGGTATTCGGCTGGTGGTGGCAGGACGTGATGTCGCTTTATCAGCGCCCCGTCATTGCCATCCCGCCCAGCATCTACGATGCCTCGCTGAGTGTCATTGGAAGCATCCTGTTCTTTGTGATGATGCTGGGTACGGCTGACTTCTTCTATGAACGGAGGCGCTGGTTCGGTGAAATCCGCATGTCCAAGCAGGAGGTCAAGGACGAGCACAAGCAATCGGAGGGTGATCCGGCGATCAAGCAGAAAACCCGCGCTGTTGCGAGAAGCAGGGCTCGCGCAAGGATGATGAGTCAGGTTCCCGAAGCGACCGTGGTGATTGCCAACCCGACCCATTTTGCCGTCGCACTGCGTTACCGTAACGGGGAGGACCGTGTGCCCAGAGTGCTTGCCAAGGGACAGGATTTGATTGCCCTGAAAATCAGGGAAATTGCCGAGCAAAACGGCATCGAGGTGGTTGAAGACAAGCCGCTGGCCCGCAGCCTCTACAAGGCCGTACGGGTCGATGCCGACCTGCCGGTTGAGTTCTACGTCCCTGTCGCCCAGATCATCAAGACGGTCATGAAAGCCGAGAGAATGCGGGCAGGCATATGATCGGAACTTTTACCGACTGTCTTTCCCAGCGGGAGCGCATCCTTGCCCAGGCCTGCAGCAAGCTGGCTTCGGACCTGCGCCTGATCGACCCGCTTTCCTATGGCAACTTCTTTCATTTGAGCCAGTCCCCGGGCGTCTATGAGGACATCTGCCGGTTGGTGCAGGCCAATTTCCCGTCGGGGGGAATGCAGTTCTCCTGCAGCGGAGATGCACTGGTTACCTGGTCAGGCAATCCGGTGGTGGCCATCGATCTGGAATTTTCCGACGACAGCCTGCACGTGTTCTTCCGTCTTGTGCTCAATGGAGACAAGACCGCCGTTGAACTGCACCACATCGCCTTTCATGCTGGTGAAACACCGGAAGAGCCGCGACCGGAGGAGAACAATCTGCGACTGGCCGATGCGCTTGATGCCGCGCGGCGGGCTGCCTGAAGCAGCTTTTGCATCCGGTTTTCCATTCCGAGCAAGCTTCACGCAAGCCACCCGGCCTAGCCTGATCGTGGGACTGAAGGTGTATCTTCGAGAGCTTTGACGGGCGATGTCGGAAATCTATCTTGGAAAACTGGCGGACGTGCATGCGCAATGGTCTAGCGTGCGCCAATCGGTCATTGCCGGTAACATCGCCAACGCCAACACGGTGGGCTTCAAGGCCTCTGATGTTACCTCCTTCGAAGAAGTGCTGAGCAACGTTTCCTTCGGCAAGCCTGGCGAGGGTGCCGATATCTCCATTCACCCGGATAAACCGTGGGATGTGATGCATTCGGGGACCGCGGTCAGCCTTGCCAATGAAATGATCAAGGCGGGCGATACCGCCAGTGCATTCGAACTCAACACCTCCGTCATGCGGTCTTTCCACCGCATGGTGATTTCGGCATTCGGTAACTGAGGAGGCGGGCGATGGATCCCCTCAAAGCCTCAATGGGTGTTTCGGGAAGCGCGCTTGCGCTGCAAAGCCTGCGCATGCGGGTGATTTCCGAAAACATCGCCAATGCGGAAGTTGCCCCCGTGAAGCCGGGCGACGAACCTTACCAGCGCAAATATGTCAGCTTCGCCTCGATGGTGGACCGGTCGGAGAACATCACTTCGGTGCGGCTCGACAAGATCGGATCCTTCGGCAACGAATTCCGGCTGGTCAGCAATCCGGGACACATCGCCGCCGATGAAAACGGCATGGTCAAGATGCCGAAGGTCGACATGTTCATGGAAATGGCGGACATGCGCGAAACCATCCGTTCCTATGAAGCCAATTTGCAGTCGATGAAACGCGCCAGATCGATGATCTCGATGGCAATCGACATGATGAAGGGGTGAGGCATGGCTATTGAGATGACATCGCTGGTGTCTGGCCTGCAGCAATCGGCGGCTGTGGAAAAGGCTTTTGGTTCGCGGGAGGTTTCCGTTGGCCAGAGCCTTTCGGCCCATCTGGTCAATACCGGTCAGGATTTTGTCGAGACGCTGCAGAGCGCTGAAGCCATGTCGATCAAGGGGATCAAGGGCGAGGCGTCTGCCTATGAAGTGGCCTCTGCCGTGATGGAGGCAGAACAGGCGATCCGGATGGCGGTTTCGGTGCGCGACAAGATCGTCAATGCCTATCTCGAAATCAGCAGGATGCAGATCTGACCGGCAGTCAGAGGGGGTGACACATGACTATCAATGCTTTGGCCATCGCTGCAACGGGCATGAAAGCCCAGCAGACCAATCTCGATGTGATCGCCAACAACATCGCCAATATCAACACGACGGGCTTCAAGCGTGCCCGGGCGGAATTTACTGATATCATGTACGAGACGATCCAGTCGCACGGCATTGCACGGCAGGCCGGTCTTGAGGTTATCCCCGAAGGGGCGAAGCTCGGCATCGGCGTCAAACTGGCAGCAATCCGCGATGTTCATGTGCAAGGTGTGCTGAACCAGACCGGCAATCCCTTCGATATTGCGATCAACGGGGAAGGCTGGTTCCAGGTCGCGGCGGCAGACGGGTCGACCATCTACACCCGTGCCGGCGCCTTCAACCTCAATGATCAGGGCCAGCTGGTGACGCTGGGCGGCAATCTGGTCCAGCCGGAAATTACCGTGCCGGTCGAAGCGACCAAGGTAACCGTCACCCAGCAGGGGCAGGTTTACGCCTATATCGACGATGTCACCGCTCCGGTGGAACTGGGCCAGCTTACACTGAGCCGGTTTGCAAACGAGGCGGGGCTTGAGCCACTCGGAAACAACCTGTTTGCCGAAACGGAAGCCTCCGGCACCGCCACCCAGGGCACGCCCGGCAGCACGGATTTCGGCACGTTGAGCCAGGGCTACCTGGAAGCATCGAATGTCGATCCCATGCGCGAAATCGCCGACATGATCTCCGCGCAGCGCGCATATGAAATGAATTCAAAGGTCATCCAGGCTGCTGATGAAATGAGCAGCGTCGTCACCAAGGGTATCCGATAACCTGCCATGACCGGAACCTGTCGCAGCATCTTCAGCCGTATTGTTCCAGCGTTTGCCTGGCTGTTTCTTGCTGTGGTGCCGGTACAGGCGGCCGATACGGTCGATATCCCGGTGCCCAGTGGCGTCATCTATCCCGGTCAGCAGATCACCACCGCGATGCTGATGCCGCGCACCGTGCCGCTCGCCTATCTTGGCCGTGTCAGCGTATTTGCCGGGCATCCGGGACTCGTCGGCAAGGTGGCGAGAACCACGCTGCTGCCGAACCGGCCAATCCAGCTCAATCAGGTGGTCGAACCCAATGTGGTGCAGGCAAATGTGCCGACCATCATGCGTTACGAAAAAGGCCCGCTGCTGATTACGGCAGAGGTGCAACCGCTCAACTCTGCCAAGGCCGGGGAACTGGTGCGGGTCAGAACGCGGTTTTCCAAAATGGTTGTATCGGGGGTCGCGCAGCCTGACGGCACGATTTCAGCAGGTCTCCAGTCGGGGAACCTGCAGTAAGAAGGTGAAGGTGCAATGTCCGCGCTTGTACGGATTGCCGTGAATGTTGTTTCAGGCCTGCTGTTTGCAGCCAGTCTGCTCCTGCCGCTGTCTGCAGCACAAGCGGAAGTGCGCATCAAGGACATCGTTAATATACAGAGCGCACGGCCCAACCAGTTGGTGGGCTACGGGCTGGTCATCGGCCTTGCAGGATCCGGCGACAGCATGCGCAATTCGCCGTTTTCGGAATCCTCCATCCGATCGATGCTCGACCAGCTAGGTGTTGGCGTCAATGAAGTCGACATCCGGACCAACAACATCGCCGCGGTACTGGTGACCGCGGACCTGCCGGCCTATGCCGACAAGGGAACGCGCATCGATGTGAGTGTTTCCTCGATTGGCGATGCATCTTCGCTGCGCGGCGGAACGCTGGTGTTTACCCCGCTTTATGGCGGCGACGGCGAAATCTATGCCTCGGCGCAGGGCAGCCTTGTGGTAAGCGGCTTTGCAGCCGAAGGGGATGCTGCAGAGATTTCCAACAACACACCGACGTCTGCCCGCATACCCAATGCCGGCATTGTCGAGCGCTCGGCGCCGGGCAGTTTCTCCGATGAGGAACTGCTCATACTTTCGCTTTCCAACCCTGATTTCGAGACGGCGATCTCCATCACTGACCGCATCAACGAATATACCAGGGAAGTGTTCGGCCAGAAACTTGCCCAGGAGGTCGACAATCGCTCGGTGCGCGTGGCTGTTCCCAAATCGTCAACGCCGGCGCGCTTTTATGCTTCCATCGGCAAGCTGATGATTGCACCTGACACGCCGGCGCGCGTCGTGGTTGACGAGCGCACCGGGACGGTGATCATCGGTGCTGATGTCAAGGTATCCAGGGTGGCAATTACACATGGCGGCCTGACAGTGAGTGTTGCCGAACAGCCTCAGGTTTCCCAACCCAATCCGTTCTCCCGGGGAGAAACGGTAGCCGTGCCACGCACCGACCTCGTGGTCCAGTCAGGCGACTATCCGATCAGCATTGTCGATGGCACGGATCTTCACCAACTGGTCAATGGTCTCAACATGATGGGGGCTGATGCGACCGCCATTATTGCAATTCTGCAGGCAATGCGGACGGCAGGCGCCTTGCAGGCCGAACTGGTGGTGCAATGACGATGGACCATCACGCCACGATCGTCCGCTTCATGCTGCCGTCCCTTGTGGCGGTAAGCCTGTTTGGTGCGTGCGGTGCCTCGGCGCAGCAGCGTGACGAGCAACGCAGCGCCTCTGAACTGGTCGATCCCTATGCCGTGACCCAGCCAATCACGGTGATGCCCGTTGTTGCCGGCAGGGACGGCGAGATCGATCAGGTGGAAACGGGCACGGTGGTCAGCGAAAATGAACTGCTTGCCTACTGCATGAATATTTCGAGTTCGGCGGTCGAACTTCGCGGGCTTCTGGTCAAGGAATCCATGACCAAGATCGGCGAAGAAGTCGATGGCAAGCTGAGCGAGCTTGAAAGCAGGATCGGTGAATTGAAAGGGTGGCTTGAGAGGCGTGAAGCGTTTCTTGCCAGCGCCAACGAGACCATGGTCGAGGTCTATCAGAAAATGCGGCCGGATGCCGCCGCCTCCCAGATGATGGAACTCAATCCCATGCTGTCGGCGGCAATTGTCGCAAAACTCGATTCACGCGCTGCAAGTGCCATCATGATGGAAATGAAGCCGGAGGCAGCGGCCCGTATCACGGAGCTTCTGGCCAGTGCGGCAGGGGGGATCGATGTTACCAATTAGAAAGCTCCCGATGCGGTTGCTCATTCTGATCGCCTGCTGTGCGCTGCTGCCCGCCTGTGCGGTGCCATCCTTTCACGACATGGGAACGCCTCCTCCCATGTCGGCGGTTTCGACCAGCGAACCGATGCAGCAGTCGCTGATCGAACCCGACCCCATTGTCATCAAGGCAAGTCACCGCGTCGAGATGGAGGACAACGGCATCTGGAACCGCCAGGATGCAATCTATTTTCGTGACACGCGAGCCTACAAGATCGGCGACATCCTTACCGTTCGTATCTTCATCAACGACAGCGCCCGGCTCAACAACCGTTCCGACGCTGATATCGGGGCGACCGGTTCTCTCGGATTCGATTTCTCGGGATCGTTGATGGATCACGATCTGTCGGCCAGTGAGCTGGGCGGCAATCTTGATGCCACATCCGAGTTGACCAAGGGTGGAACGGTCAACCGGGCGGAACGCATCCAGTTGCGGATTGCAGCCTCCATTATCGATGCCTCACCCAATGGTAATCTGCTGATCAGGGGTAGCCAGGAGGTTCGCGTAAACCATCAGATGCGGGTGCTTACGGTGACCGGTATCGTGCGGGCAAAGGACATTCTGCCTGACAACTCCATCCCCTACGAGAAGATCGCAGAGGCCCGGATTTCCTACGGTGGCAACAACACGCGCTACGCTACCGAGAGACCACGTTCGTTTCTCGCCCGGTTGACGCGGACGCAGTAACCATCATGGATGAGAAAGAACCCGATTTGGATGAGCTGTTGGGGACGCCGAAAAAGGCCTCTCCACTGATTTCGATCGGCGTGGTGGCAATGCTGTCTGTTGTTTCTGTCGGGCTTGGCTATTTCATGGGCCAGATGATCCAGGGAAATAGCCAGCCCGATGCACAGGCGGTTGCAGCACAGGCGGACGCCGGCCATGGTGCAGCAACCGGCCACGGTGAAGCAGAGGGAGGGCACGGCGAGGGGCTTTCCCATGGTGCCCAGACGGTGATGCTCGACCCGATCATCGTGACGCTGCCCAAGAACAACAATGCCTGGCTGCGCCTTGAGCTTGCACTGGTGCTGGAAGACGGCACGACTGCTCCGGACGATATCGCCAAGACGCGAATTCTCGCCGATATCGCCCATTATCTGCGCAGCTCGGACATGAACCTGCTGTACACGCCGAGCGGCTATCTTCACCTGCAGGACGACCTGCTGGATCGCGCAAGGCTTGCGATGGAAGGTTCTGTCAGCGATGTGCTGATCCTGACCATGGTGGCTGAGTGACCGGCGTGCGGCGGCGGATGGCGCTTGCGGCTGCACCACTTGCCGCGCTGGCGGCTGGTATAGTGCTGCTGTTGCTTCCTGCCGCGGCTTTGGCCCAGGATGCAAATCTGCTCACGGACCTGATCCCCGAAGGCTCGGCGACATTTTCCGGCCGTATCATTCAAGGCATCATTCTGCTCACGGTGCTTTCCCTGGCACCCGGAATTCTGATCACCACGACCTGCT
>JAGRLQ010000415.1 GCA_020441735.1 Nitratireductor sp. | reverse complement strand
AGGTGCGCCAGATACTGGCGGGCAAGGGGCTCGACGGCGAGGTGCTGGAAACGGCAGTCCAGCGTATTACCGCCGATCAGCGCCAGTGGATCAATCTGATGGTGACCGAAGAATACGGTTTGTCACTGGTTCAGCCGGATCCGTTGAAAGCAGGGCTTATGACGTTCATCGCCTTCGCTCTTTGCGGCGCCATTCCGCTGCTGCCGTTTGCACTTGGGATGGCAGATGCCTTCACGATGTCGACGGTGATGACCGGGCTGACCTTTTTCGGCATCGGCGCGGTGAAAAGCCGCTGGTCGCTTTCCCACTGGCTGCGCTCTGGGCTGGAAACCCTTGCGATCGGCGGCGGTGCAGCGATGCTCGCCTATGTGGTCGGCTATCTGCTGAAGGGGCTGGCCGGATAACACCGGCAGTATGGAACTGATTTCATCGCTGTGCGTTTGGCATGTTTCAGCTTGCGTTCATCGCGAGAATGCCAGTTTGCGGGCAGGTTTTATCGTCCTGCCAACCCATTGACGATGTTGCATGGCTGATCCGGCACATCGCAAAGCACGAGGAAACATCATGGCCCGATCCCGTCTCTATCTCGGAACTGCTCTTGCCGTTGTTATCGCCGCCTCACCCGGTGGTCTGGTCCAGCCGCGCTTCGTGGCGCATGCTCAGGAAAACCAGACACAGGGAACGGGAGATGGTGCGGCTGTGGATTGTGCCGCCAATCCTTCTGCGGAGGGTTGTAGCGACACCAGTGCTCCGGCCTCCGAAGCGCCCGCAGCAGAAGAAAGCCAGGCGCAGGAACCGGCGCCCGAACCCGAAGCAGCTCAAGAACCTGCAGCCGAAGAACCTGCATCTGTGCCTGCGCCCGAGCAACCTTCCGAACAGCAGCCTGCTGAAGCCGCGCCTGCACCGGCAGAGAAAGAGGGCGGACAGGCTCAGGAAAGCAATGATCAGGCACAGGAACCGGTAGCGGAGGAAACACCGCAGGAAGCGCCCGCAGAGCAGACTGCACAAGAACCTGCCCAGCCTGCAGAAGAATCGCAAACCGGCGAACCTGCGAGTGGATCGGCAAGCACGGAACAACCTGCTCCGGAAAGCGAAACAGCAGCCAGCGAGGCGAGCGAACGCAGTGAACAGCAGGAGACGGCACCTGGAGGTGCGACGGCAGAATCGGGGTCCGGCACTGCCGACGAGGATACGGTAGAAGCACTAAAGCCTTCTGCCGATGCGCCCGAGCCCAAGGCCGTTGCGGAAGAACCGATCGAAGAGCAGATCGAAAAGGCGGAAGAAACCCAGACTGCGGTGGTGCCCGAGGAAATCACCGAAGATCAGCGTCAGAAGTTGAAAAAAGCCGAGAAGACCCGCCGCGAGAAGGCGCGAGAACGCCGTGAGGAATTGCTTGGGGCCGCTGCGGCAGGCGCCGTTGTCGGCGCGCTGATACCGATTCTCGGCGGCAAGGTTGTCGAGGACGAGGGTGACCGTTTCGTTGTCGAGCGCAATGGCGAATACATCGTGCGCCGGGACGACAGCGCTCTGTTCCGAGGCAATGCCGAACGGGTTGAAATCGAGCATCTGCCGCGCGGGCGGACCCGCGAAACCGTATACCGGCGTAACGGTTCCAGCATTGTTACGTTGCGCGATGCGGGCGGTTATGTGCTGATGCGCAAGCGTGTGCGCCGCGACGGGCAGGAAATCGTGTTGTTCGATGCGTTCGAGGAGCGGCGGGAGTATGTTGACTACGACCGTACATTGCCGCCGGTCCAGATCACCATTCCGCGCGATGAATACATCGTTCCGGCTCGTCGTCATGGCCGCCGGCAGTTGGCCGAAATATTTGCTGCGCCGCCGGTGGAAGCACTGCCTGAGCGCTATACACTGCGCGAAGTGCGTGAAAGCGAACGGCTTCGCCAGTATGTGCGGCGGGTCGACCTCGATACGGTCACCTTCGATTCAGGCAGCTACTATGTCAGCGAATCGCAAGTTCCCTATCTCGCCGACATTGCAGGCGGGATGCTTGACGTCATCGACGAAAATCCCGGCGCAGTATTTCTGGTGGAAGGGCATACCGATGCAGTAGGGTCCGATCTCTCGAACCTGACCTTGTCAGACCGCCGTGCAGAAACCGTTGCCCGCATCCTTGTGGAAGCCTATGGCGTTCCGCCGGAAAACCTGGTGGTGGAAG
>JAGRLQ010000140.1 GCA_020441735.1 Nitratireductor sp. | reverse complement strand
GGCATGGGCTTCATCGAGGAAACAGGCGCTGCCCAGTTCATGCGCGATGCCCGCATCAACCCGATCTATGAAGGCACCAATGGCGTGCAGGCAATCGATCTGGTGACCCGCAAGCTGCCGCTGTCCGATGGCGCGGCGGTGCTCGGCTATATCGGCGAACTGCGCGAGATTGCCGAAAGCGTTCGCGGTGCCAACCATCCCGAGTTTGGCGACACGGCGGACAAGCTCAACGCCGCGCTGGACGATGCGGAAGCCGCCACGAAGTGGATGTTGGAAGCGCTAAAGGACGGCAAGGTCTCCGAAGCGCTGGCAGGCGCAACGCCCTACCTGCGCCTTTTCGGCCTGGCTGCAGGCGGCGCCTATCTTGCCAAGGCCGGCCTTGCCGGCGCGAAAGAGGAACACGCCGTGCTGGCGCGCTTCTTTGCCGAGAACTTCCTTGGCGAGACGGCGGGCCTGAAAGCGACCGTCACCGAAGGGGCGGAAAGCCTGCTCAGCGCCCGTTCGCTGCTTGAAGCAGTCTGAGTATCAAAGCCGGAGCAAGGACATGACAACGCCCATCGAAGTTGCCGTTGAAAACGGCGTTCAGACGATCCGCCTCAACCGGCCTGAGAAGAAGAATGCCATCACCTCGGCGATGTATGCCGCCATGGCAGAAGCCATCAAGGCAGGCTGGGCGGATGATGCGGTGCGGGCAACGCTGTTCCTCGGCACGCCGGGGGCTTTCTCGTCCGGCAACGACATTGCCGATTTCATGCAGGTTGCGATGAGTGGCGAGCGCGGCTCCATGGCCGTCTTCGACTTTCTCGAAGCGATCATCATGAGCCAGAAGCCGCTGGTCGCCGGTGTCGACGGGCTGGCAATCGGCGTTGGCGTTACCATGCTGATGCATTGCGATTACGCGGTGGCTTCGGACCGTAGCCAATTCAAGACACCCTTTGTTGATCTGGGCCTTGTTCCCGAAGCAGGTTCGAGCCTGCTGGCGCCCATGCTGATGAGCCATCACAAGGCGTTCGAACTGCTCGCCATGGGCGAGGGATGGTCAGCGGAAGATGCCAGGGAGGCAGGCTTCGTCAACCGCATCACCGGTGAAGATGATCTGGAAGCGGCTGCAATCGCTGCCGCCGGTGAAATTGCGGCAAAGCCGCCGGAGGCAATGAAGCTGTCTCGCGATCTCATCCGTGGCGACCGCTCGCCAATCCTTGCCCGCATGCGCGAGGAAGCTGAAATCTTCGGTGAACGGCTGAAATCCGACGAAGCCAAGGCGGCGTTCATGGCCTTCATGGCAAAAGGCCAGAAGAAGGCAGGCTGATCCCGGAAAATTTGGAACTTACAACGGCTGTTCGCCAAACCGATTGACAGCACTCTATATATCAATTAATCATGAAATATGGATATTAAACAAGCACTGGCGGCTTTTGCTGCGCTCAGCCAGCAGACACGCCTTGATGTCTTCCGCCGCCTGATCAAGGCCGGTGAAGAGGGAATTTCCGCCGGAGAGCTGGGCGAACAACTCGACGTTCGCCAGAACACCATGTCGGCCAATCTCGCCGTTCTGCTCAATGCAGGTCTGGTCAGGAACGAGCGCTATGGAAGATCGATCCGCTATTTCGCCGATTTCGAAGCGCTGCGCGGCCTGCTGTCGTTTCTGATGGAGGATTGCTGCGGCGGTAGCACCGAGAAGTGCCAGCCGCTGATCGAGGAACTCGTCTGTGCCTGTTAGGCACGCCAATTAGGGAGGAAATGTCATGGCAGGCCCAATCTACAATGTCCTCTTTCTGTGTACCGGAAATTCTGCCCGTTCGGTCATCGCTGAAGCGGTGATGAACAGGCTCGGGGCCGGGCGCTTCAAGGCGTATTCAGCCGGCTCTCACCCCAAGGGCGAAGTGCATCCGATGACCATCGAACTGTTGCAGTCGCTGGACTACGATACTGGCTTTGCCCGTTCGAAAAGCTGGGATGAGTACGCAAGGCCCGATGCGCCGCAGATGGATTTCGTCTTTACCGTTTGCGATGATGCAGCCGCCGAAGCCTGCCCGGTCTGGCCGGGTCAGCCGCTTTCAGCCCATTGGGGTCTTCCTGACCCAGCCGCCGCCACCGGAACCGAAGCCGAGCGGCGTTTCGCCTTTGCCGATACCCACCGCATGCTGACCAATCGCATATCGCTGCTGGTGAACCTGCCTATCGAGAGCATCGACAAGTATTCGCTGCAGACCAAGCTGGAGCAGATCGGCGGAATGGACGACAATCAAAAGAAGGCAAGCTGAGGCGGTCGCCCGGCCTAGCGCTCCAGTAGCGCCACAGCTTCCAGATGCGGGGTGAACGCGAACTGATCGATCGGCGTTACTGATTTCAGCCGGAAGCCGCCATCGATGAGAATACGCAGATCCCGCGCCAGCGTCTGCGGGTTGCAGGAAATGGCTGCGATCTTTTTCACGGCTGATTTCGCAAGCTCGCGGCATTGAGCTTCCGCGCCGGAGCGTGGCGGGTCAAAGGCCACGCCATCGAAGGGTTTCAGTTCTGCCGCCATCAGGGGCCGCTTGAAGAGATCGCGCCGCTCATGGATAAGCGCTTTCAACCTGCCGCCGGTCTCCCGCCAGGCACGGTCAAGCGCATCAAGCGCTGCCTGTTCGCTTTCAGCGGCATGCACAACGGAGTTCTGCGCCAGCCGCAGTGCAAACGCGCCGGAACCGCAGAAGAGATCGGCAACCTTCCTGCAGTCGGCGAGTTGCTCAGCGGCGAGCGAGGCCATATCTTCCTCTGCTGCCGCGACGGCCTGAACGAAACTGCCGGGTGGCGGCGCAACAAACGCAAGTCCTGCCTTCAGCACGGGCCTTTGCCGCTCGAAGACGATTTCGTCATTGAGCGCAATGCGCAGAAAGGCCTTCGCGGCAGTGTGCGCGGGGATTTCCCGGACGAGCCTGTCCGGTGCAGTACCGGTGAACGACACCGCACAGTCGATACCGTTTTCTGCTGCCAGCAGAACAATGCGGACGGTGCCCTTGCGCCCGATGCCGTGGCGCCCCAGCAGATCGAGAAACTGCCGCACTGCCGGGAGCACCTCTTCCAGTTCCTTGCAGAGGATCGGGCAGGCAGCGATATCCACGACATCATGCGAGCGCTTGCCGGAATAGCCCAGTCGCCACCGGCCTCGGGTTTTCTGCGCCGTCAGCACACAGCGCCGGCGGCTCTCCCGGGGATAATGGCGGACCGGCTCAAGGGGCGTTTCAATCCCCTCGCGTTCGAGCGCAGCAGCAAGCAGACCGGCCTTCCATTCAAGGTAGGCAGGCTCTGCCATGTGCTGCAATTGGCATCCGCCGCAGCGGGTGAAGTGATCGCAGAAGGGCTCAATTCGCTCAGCGGAGGCTGAAACGATTTCCACCGGCACCCGCCGCGCGCCCTTACCCGTTACCCGTACCGTCTCGCCGGGCAGGGTGAAGGGAACGTAGAACGTTTCTTCGGATGCGCCAGAAACCGGCCGTCCGGTCCCATCGCCCTGATGGCCGAGCGCTTCAATTCGGATGAGCGTGTCTTCTCCCATGTCAGCACTTCTCCCCGAACAGGAGGAACTCGCGGTTGCCGTATCCGCCCTCGATCGGAGAAGGAATGACATCGATTGACCGCCAGCCCGGCTGTTCATCAAGCCAGTTGCTCAGGTTCTGTGCCGCCGCCATCGCCATCTCCTCATCCTTGACAATGCCACCCTTGCCGAGATTTTCGCGGCCCACCTCGAATTGCGGTTTGACGAGAAAGATGCCGGCAGCGCCGCTGGCCGCCAGTGCCAGCGCCGGTGGCAGGACGAGCTTCAGCGAGATGAAACTTGCATCGCAAACAATGAAGTCGGGAGCAACGCCATCGAGATGGCCTGCCGTCAGATCCCGTGCGTTGAGATTTTCGATCAGCCGAATACGTGCATCACCGGCAAGCGACGGGTGAAACTGCCCACTGCCCACGTCGATGGCGAAGACCTTTTCCGCGCCTGCTTCCAGCAGCACCTGGGTAAAGCCGCCGGTCGAGGCGCCGATATCAAGCGCTGTTTTTCCGGCGGGATCGAAGCGTGCATTTGCCCGCATGTGGTTGAGGGCATGAACCAGCTTCAGCGCGGCCCTGGAAACATAGCGCGAGGCTTCGTCGTTGATATCGAACTCGCTATCGCCCGCCACCATCATACCCGGCTTGTCGAGAAGCTCGCCGTTTCGGCGCACACTGCCACGCAGGATCGCGTCACGGGCTCGCGACCGGCTTTCATAGCCGTATCGCGCAACCAGCAACTGGTCGAGCCGCATTCTGGAAACCTGTGTATCGGGGTCACTCATGCGCCGCTTTTGCGGCCAGACGGGTGGAAAAACAAGCCTTTGCATCGCACCAGCCCATCAGGCGATGCGTCATGCAATTGCCGGAAACTGTGCTATCCTGTCGCAGGTCGAAGGAGGAACGGCGATGACGGCAGACAGTGTTACGGTTCTGGTCGGCACGACCAAGGGCGCGTTTCTAGTTTCAGGCGGCAACAAGCGGGAAGGCTGGTCGGTCAGCGGACCTTTTTGCGAGGGCTGGCCGATCAACCACATTGTCGGTGATGCTGCTACCGGCACACTGTGGGCCGGCGGCGGCGGCGAATGGCACGGTGCCGGTGTTTGGCGTTCCGAGAACGGCGGTAAAAGCTGGGAACTGACGCGGCTGACGAAAGGCACCATGGACGAATGGGCCGCCAATGATCCTGATTTCGCAGCCATGATCGGCTGGAAGGACGAGCCTCTGCCCTATGGCGATGCTTTTTCCCAGATATGGTCGCTCGGTCATGCCCATGGCACGCTTTATGCGGGCACGAAGCCGGCAAACCTGCTCAAGAGCACTGACGGTGGCAAAAGCTGGGAACACGTCAGGAGCCTGAACGAACACCCCTCCGCTGATAGCTGGAATCCCGGCGCTGCCGGTCTGGTGCTCCACACCATCGTGTCCGATCCTGATAATCCTGAAAAGCTGTGGCTCGGCATATCCGCTGCCGGTGTGTTTGCAACGGAAGATGGCGGCAAAAGCTGGGAGCGGCGCAACCGGCTTTCAAATGCCGGGGCTTGTGAGGGCCACGATCATCCCGCAGCACCCCGCGATGGGGAAATCGGCCACTGCGTTCACAACATGATGCGTGCACCTGCCAACGGCGATCTTCTGTATCAGCAGAACCATCATGGTGTCTGGCGCTCTACCGATGGCGGGCGAAGCTGGGACGATATTACCGCGGGGCTTCCCTCCACCTTTGGCTTTCCGGTCTGTGTCCATCCGCGCGATCCGGATACCTTGTGGACCCTGCCACTCAATGGCGACAGTGCCGGCCGATATCCACCCGATGCGGCGGCAGCGGTTTGGCGTTCAAGGGATGGTGGCAAGAGCTGGCAGGACATGCGCAATGGCCTGCCTCAGGAGGCCTGCTTCTTTACCGTGCTGCGTCAGGCGATGGCGCGTGACGGGCGCGATCCTGCAGGCGTCTATTTTGGCACCAATAGCGGGTCGGTCTTTGCAAGTGTCGATGAGGGAGACAATTGGCAGGAGATCGCGCGGCATCTGCCAACGATCCTTGCGATTGAGGTTCTCGACCGGCAGTAGCCGTTTTCAGTCCGGTATCAGACCAGCGGGACGGAACCTGCGGCTACGGTGCGGCTGGGGATGGTTTCCTTCACAACCGGAAAACCAAGCCAGCTCGACTTTTCGCTTTTCAGCGCAGCACCGTCGATGATGTCATCATTGTCGAGACCCTCCACCGAGCCGCGAAGATCACCGATCTTCTCAGCCGCCTTGCGGATCATCGCTGCCTCGAGCTTCTTGTCGTATTTGCCGGGCTTGGCGTCGCCATAGTACTGGATGCTCGATCCCTCGTCTGAGCCAGTCATTGTCTGGGCCATGGCCGGGGCGGCAAACAGCAGGCCGGCCATGCCGGCAGCAACCATTGCGAGGGGCTTGAGTTTCATCGTTTTGCTCCCTGTCATCATCCGGTTTTTCCGGACTTGTCTCTTCGTTCGTCTTTGCGAACGCCGGCAGACTAGCAGGGACAGCTTAGAAAACGGCAAAGAGGCAGGGTAAAGAAGCCCTGTTCAAATCTGGTTTCGCATTCGTAAAGATGTGTGTCAGGCCGGCCTGCCGGCAGTTCACATGCACCAGGCAAGCAGGCTTTCGGTCATGGCGATGAAGACCGAGGCGCCATGGACATGCCACAGCCATGCAATTGCTCCGGCAAACAGGCCCGCCGTCAGCGCCGAGGCAAAGAAGATCAGATTGCGCGTCATGGGGTCAGCTTGCCAGCAGGCGGCGCAGCTTGTCCAGCGCCGTGTCGGGGTTTTCGCTGAAGGCGATTGTTCCCATGAAGGTGCCATCGGGCTTCATCAGGAAGACGCTGGCAGTGTGATCCATGGTGTAGCCGCCATCATCAAGATCCACCTTGCGGTAGTAGACGTGGAAGCCCTTGGCAGCCTTGTCCATTTCCTCAAGCGATCCGGTCAACCCCGTCACCTTGCCTGAAAAGGGACTGAGATAGTTGGCAAGCACTTCAGGCGTGTCGCGCTCCGGATCGACGGTTACGAAATAGACCTTCAAGTCCTTTGCTTCATCGCCCAGCGTGTCCGTCCAGCTGTCGACTTCCGCCAGCGTCGTCGGGCAGATTTCAGGGCAATGGGTAAAGCCGAAGAACACCAGATGAGGACTGCCCCGCATGTCTTCCAGGGTAAAGGGCTTGCCTTCGGCGGTCTGCAACTCGAAGGGAGCGCCAAGGCCGATGCCGGGGTTTTCGCTGTCGGTGCCGAGTGCCACGAAAACGGCAGCCGCCGCAAACAGTGCCACCATGCCCCAAAGCAGATATCGAAGGTTCTTCATGGTCGTCTTCGCTCAGGCTGGTGTCATTCCGGGTCGAGCGGTTCGGTGCCTGTCGGCTTACCTTCGCCGCTTACGCGGATTTTCTCCACCTTCTCTTCGGCAGCAGCGAGCAGTTTCTGGCAATGGGCGCGCAGCGCTTCGCCGCGCTCATATCGGGCAATCGACTGGTCGAGCGGAACGTCGCCGCCTTCAAGGCTGCTGACGATCTTTTCGAGCTCTTCAAGCGCTTCCTCGAAGGCCATGTCGGCGATGGGTTTTGGTTCGTCTGCCATTTCATCTTCCATTGCGCTTGCGCAGCCTGCGGTGGGTACGCGCCTCAGCCCCGCATCAGGCGGTTTACATGGGCGGCGGCAGATTCGGCAAGTCCCTGCAGATCGTATCCACCTTCCAGCAGGCTGACCAGCCGGTTGCCGGCATGTTTCTGCGCCAGTTCCATCAGTTTTCCCGTTGCCCAGTCGAAATCGTCTGCGGTCAGTTCCAGCCCGGCAAGCGGATCACGATAATGGGCATCAAACCCGGCGGAAATCAGGATGAAGTCCGGCCGGAAGTTATCGACCGCCGGAAGCACACGATCCCGCATCGCTGCCTTGAAGGCATCGCCACCATCGCCACTGCGCAACGGCGCGTTGAAGATGTTGCCGACGCCGGTCTCGCCGAGCGCGCCTGTGCCCGGGTAAAGCGGCATCTGGTGGGTCGATGCGAACAGCACGGTTTCATCCTCGTAGAAGATATCCTGGGTGCCGTTGCCGTGATGCACATCAAAATCGATGATCGCGACTCTTTCGGCGCCGTGTTTTTCCTGTGCATAGCGCGCGGCAACGGCAACCGTGTTGACGAGACAGAAGCCCATGGCCGTTGTCTTTTCGGCATGATGACCGGGCGGGCGTACGGCGCAGAACACATTGTCGGCGCGGCCTTCGAACACGTCATCGACGCCGGCCAGTGCGCCTCCGACGGCTCGCCTGACCGCCTGCCAGCTTTTCGGCGAGGCCGAGGTATCGGCATCGATTTGTGCAAGCCCGGATTCGGGAATGAGTGAATGGATGCGGTCGAGATAGCCCTTCGGATGCGCAAGCTCGAAAGAAGCCGGATCGGCCTCAGGTGCTACCTTGCGTTCCAGTTCATCGAAAATGTCTGCTTCGAGAACCTTTTCGATTGCCCGCAACCGGTCGGGCCGCTCGGGGTGGCCCGGCATGTTGAGATGTTCCAGGCAGACGGGGTGGGAATAGAGGAATGTGGTCAAAACGAAATCCGCAGTTGGGATGCCATCTCGGCAGTATTGGTCGGGCGTGTCAAGGACCGGCCTGGTTTATGCCTATTGGTGAACGAGATGGACGGAACCGTCCTCCAGCCCGACGACGAAACCTTTCGGCCTGTCGGTTTCGATGCCGATTGCCTTGTCAATGGGCGAGGAAAACTCAACGCGGGCAAATTCCTTGAGCCCGCCCTGGCTGTCATTCTGATGGCCGATGATGACGGAGTTCGCAGAACCGCCGCTGGACGATACACGCGATACTTTCGCGGTGAGTCCGATAATGCGCAACGCTTTGCGGTCAGCCGATGGTACCGCCAGTTCCGCCCGCCCATCGCCATCCACATCGGCGACCGCCGAAAGCCGCATTTCGCGCGAGCCGAGAACATGGTTGGAGAAGTCCTCACCGGCCCCGAACTGGATCAGCCGCCCGCGGCTGTAGCGCAGGATGAACAGGTCGCCGCCGATATGCGGCGTCTGGACAAAGGCGATTTCATTGCCGGCAATGCCGAGAAAGGGCGCGATACCGGCAATGTTGAGCCAGCGATTCTTGCGACCGTAAAAGCCGGTGGTCGCCTTCTCGGCAATGGTCTCGCCTTCAAGACCGTATACCGTCACCGAAGCACCTCTGGTGAGCGAGGAGCGGATGGTGATGATCTCCACCGTACCGTTGCCGTCAAGATCGGCAAGCCGGGGATAGCGGTCTTCGAAAACTTCGGACCTCGGAAGAACAAGGCTGAGCCGTTTGCCCGCCTGTGTCTCCACATGCAGTGAGCCGGCCTCGATGGCGTCTCCCAGAATGCCGTGCGCATAGCGTTCCGTCGGGCTTGCATACCAGGCGCTGGCGATGTCGCCGCCCTTGTGGGTCGCAATAAGCCCGTCGGGCAGGCCGTCGGGCGCATCGTCACGGGTTTCCTCGACGATCTCCTCGGGCCAGTCGGAGGCCTTGAGCTCCTTTGCCTGCCAAATGCTCTGTGCACTGGCGACCGTCGTAGCAAGCAGCAGAAGAGCGCCGGAAATGCGCAGCGTCTTGAGAACACCCCCCATGATCGGTTTTACCCGTTGCATGACAGCTCCTATTGGCTGGTATCGGTCCTCAGAATGTTGATACCGAATCCCTCCAGTCCGACATAATGCCGTTCGCGCGAAGCAAGCAAGACGATGGAGCGAATTCCCAGGTCGCGCAGGATCTGGGCACCGAGCCCGATTTCCAGCCACTCGTCCTGCCGGCTGCGCGCCGTATCGTGGTCTTCCGCGTGTCCGATGATGCCTTCCTGATGCGGCGTGTCGCGACGGGCAACGCCCACCGAGCCTTCCCGCAGATAGACCAGCACGCCACGCCCTTCCTTGCCGAAGTGCTCCATCGTGTCGCGCAAATAGTTGTCCTGACCGAACACGTCGTCGATCACCGATTCGATCTGCAGGCGCACCGGCACGTTCTCGCCGTCCCGAATGTCACCGAAGACCAGCGCCAGATGGTGCATCGGATCCCATGGCGTCTTGTAGGTGTGGGCCATGGCACCCCCGCCCCACGTCTGTACCTGCTGCTTGGCAATGCACTCCACCAGGCTTTCCTGCCGCTGGCGGTAGGCGATGAGGTCGGCGACGGAAATTGTTTTCAGCCCGTACTTTTCGGCAAAGTCGGCAACCTCGCCACCACGCATCACCGTGCCGTCTTCGTTCATCAGCTCGGAGATGACGCCGATGGGCGGCAGGTTGGAAAGCCGGCATAGATCCACGGCAGCTTCCGTATGGCCGGATCGCATCAGCACGCCACCTTCCTTGGCGACCAGCGGGAAGATATGGCCGGGGCGCACGAAGTCGCCCGCGCCGGAATTGGGATTGGCCAGCGCCCGGCAGGTCGAGGTGCGTTCTTCGGCCGAGATGCCGGTTGTCGTATCATGGCGGTAGTCAACCGACACGGTGAAGGCGGTAGCATGCGGCGCATCGTTTTCAGCCACCATCGGCGCAAGATTGAGCCGCTTGGCGTCTGCGAAGGTCATCGGCGCACAGACAATGCCGGATGTATGACGGATGATGAAGGCCATCTTCTCCGACGTGCAGTGGACCGCGGCTACGATCAGATCGCCCTCGTTTTCGCGGTCGTCGTCATCGGTGACCACGACGATCTCGCCGGCCTCGAATGCACGTAGCGCATCGGCAACTTTTACCTGGTCGAAAGCCATTCCTGTTCTTTCTGAAAAATGATGTCTTACACCCGGCCGGTCTGGCCGCGATGCAAAAGATAGTGATCGGCAATGGCGCATGCCACCATGGCCTCGCCGATAGGTACGGCACGGATGCCGACACAGGGGTCGTGGCGGCCCTTGGTAACCACATCGACATTCTCGCCCTTGGCGGTAACGCCCTTGACCGGCGTCATGATCGAGGAGGTCGGCTTGACGGCAAACCGGGCAACCACGGGCTGGCCGGTCGATATACCGCCCAGAATGCCGCCGGCATTGTTCGACAGGAATTGTACCTGACCGTCATTACCCATGCGCATCTCGTCGGCATTCTCACTGCCGGTGATGCGGGCCGCCTCGAACCCGTTGCCGATCTCCACGCCCTTGACCGCGTTGATGGACATCAGCCCGGAGGCGATGTCCTGATCGAGCTTGCCATAGACCGGCGCGCCCAGTCCGGCAGGAACGCCGGTTGCCACCACCTCGACAATGCCGCCGACCGAATTGAGGTTCTTGCGGATGTCGTCGAGATAGGCATCCCATTCCGCCGCCGCATCGGCGTCGGGGCAGAAGAAAGTGTTGTTGCGAACCTCGTCCCAGTTCCATTTTGCCCGGTCGATGGTCTTCTCGCCGATGGCGATCATGGCGCCGCGCACTTCCAGCCCCGGCACGACACGCCGGGCAAGGGCTCCGGCCGCAACGCGGGCTGCGGTTTCCCGCGCCGAGGAGCGCCCGCCGCCGCGATAGTCGCGAATGCCGTATTTGACGTCATAGGTATAGTCGGCATGGCCCGGCCGGTAGCGGTCTCGGATTTCCGAATAATCCTTCGAGCGCTGGTCGGTATTCCAGATCGCCATGGAAATGGGCGTGCCGGTGGTAACAAGCGTTTCGAGATCGTCGTCGGCTTCCAGCACGCCGGACAGCACCTCGACCTTGTCGTCTTCCTTGCGCTGGGTCGTGTGCTTCGACTGGCCGGGCTTGCGCCGGTCAAGATCGGCCTGGATGTCGGATAGCTTGAAACGGATGCCGGGCGGACAGCCGTCGATCACACAGCCCAAGCCGCGCCCGTGGCTCTCGCCCCAGGTGGTAACCCTGAAAAGATGTCCGAACGTGTTGTGTGACATGGCGGCTCTCGGAAGGTGTCTTTGGGCACCGGCGGAAATGTGAAAATCTTGTATGGAGGAAAGACCGGAGGGTCAATGGGAGGGCCAAGGCTGCCGGCTCGTTCAGATCAGTTCTTCCCTGCCATTTTCAAACCGGAAAACCTTGTCCTGGGGGAAGGCATAATGGCCTGCCACGTCCATGGCAGTGCCGGCCAGGTGGTGCCGGACGGTACGCCCGACGGCACCATGGGCAACAACAATGGCCGGTGCTGAAAGTTCATCGAAGAAGGGCGTTACCCGCTGCAGCACCATGGCAAGGCTTTCGCCCGCAGGTGGCCTGAAGTTCCAGCGATCCTGATCCCGCAACTCCATCAGTTCGGGCCGGTCGCGTTCGATATCACTGAGGCTCATGCCTTCCAGTTCGCCGTAGGAAGCTTCGATCAACCGTTCCTCGATTGCATAGCCCTCGCACGGCAGGCCCATGGCATCGCGGATGATCTCCATGGTCTCGCGTGCCCGGCCAAGCGGGCTGCAGAAGAAATCATAGCTGCCGGGATCGCCGATCAGTTCGGCAAGCCTGCGCCCGTTGCCGAGCGCCTGTGCGCGACCAGTCTCGTTGAGGGGAATGTCCCGCTGGCCCTGAAACCTGAACTGGGCATTCCAGTCGGTCTGGCCATGGCGGACATAGAAGATAACGGGCCGGGGCATCGTTTTCCTTGGAGCGGCTGGGTTGGGCCGCGAAAACGGCGGTATCTGGACTAGCTTTCCTTGACGACGGAGATATCGGGCGCATCCACGGCCTTCATGCCGACCGTGTGATAGCCTGAATCCACATGCAGCACTTCGCCCGTGGTGCCGCGTCCAAGATCGGACAGCAGGTAGAGTGCCGAATCGCCCACTTCCTCGATGGTCGTCGTGCGCTTGAGCGGCGAATTGTATTCGTTCCACTTGAGGATGTAGCGGAAGTCGCCGATGCCGGAAGCTGCCAGCGTCTTGATCGGTCCTGCGGAAATCGCGTTGACGCGGATATTCTGGCTGCCGAGATCGACCGCCAGATAGCGTACGCTGGCTTCCAGTGCTGCCTTGGCAACCCCCATCACGTTGTAATGCGGCATGACCTTTTCCGCGCCGTAATAGGTCAGCGTCAGCATTGAGCCGCCGTCAGGCATCAGTTTTTCCGCCCGCTGGGCCAGTGCCGTGAACGAATAGACCGAAATGTCCATCGTCATGCGGAAATTTTCCGGGCTGGTATCCACATAGCGCCCGGTCAGCTCGTTCTTGTCGGAAAAGCCGATGGCATGGACGAGAAAGTCGATCTTGCCCCATTTTTCCGCAACGGCCGCAAAAACGGCATCCATGCTCGCTTCGTTGGAAACATCACATTCCCCAGCAACCCAGGCACCCAACTCGTCGGCCAGCGGCACGACGCGCTTGGCAAGTGCCTCGCCCTGATAGGTGAGCGCGATTTCCGCGCCCGCATCGGCGCAGGCCTTGGCAATGCCCCAGGCAATCGAACGGGTGTTGGCGAGCCCCAGAATGAGACCGCGCTTGCCCGCCATCAATCCACGGGTATCCGGCATGACGAAATTCTCCGAACTGAACGGTAAGCTTCCGGCGCCGGATATGGCACAGGGCAGGGGAGGCTGCAAGCTTGGCAAGCAGGCAAACAGATGCTCACCCGCATCCCGTCAGGTCGGATTTTTGGCTTTCAGAAGATCGGCAAGTGCCGCATCGGGCTCGTCCGGCAGCATGATGACGGTGGTCAGCTTCAGATCGCCCGTGCCGCCCTTTTTCGGCAGGCCGCGTCCGGGAATTCGGAACACCTTGCCGGAATTCGTCCAGGGCGGGATTTTCAGCGAAACCTTGCCGTCCAGCGTCTTGACGGAAACCGTGCCGCCAAGGACGGCGGTTTCCAGCGGAATGCGCACATCGCCGCGCAGATCGCTGCCATCGGGACGGAACTCCGCATGCGGCTTGAAGACCAGCGTTACCAGAAGGTCGCCTGCCGCCTGGCCCGGTGCAGACTTGGCCTTGCCCTTCAGGCGGATAACCTGCCCGTCATTTGCGCCGGGTGGAATGGAAGCTGAAATCCGGCTGCTGTCGGGCAGGGTCACGGCTACCTTTCCGCGCGCCAGATCATCGACGGTGACCGGCGTCTTGATCTTGATGTCGGCGGCCTTGCGCGGCTGAGCACTCTGGCGGAACGGGCCGCCCGCACCCTGCTGCCCCATTCCGGCTCCCATGTTCGGTCCCGCACCGGGGCGTCCGCCGCCAAAGGCCTGGCCGAACAACTCGCTCAAGATGTCCTCGGCACCGGCAAAGCCGCCTGCGCCACCGCCCGGGCCGCCAAACGGATGCCCACCTGCCTGTCCGCCAAAGGGGCCGCCATGTGCGCCACCCGGACCGGCACCCGGCCGGAAACCGCCGAAGCCGGCAAAGGTTTCCTTGCCCTCAGCGTCGATTTCGCCGCGGTCGAACTGGCCGCGCTTCTTCTTGTCGCCAAGAATGTCATAGGCTTGGCCGATTTCGGAGAATTTCTCCTTGGCCTTGGGATCGTCCTTGTTCTGATCGGGGTGCCACTTTTTTGCGAGCTTGCGGTAGGCCTTCTTGATATCCGCTTCGCTCGCGTTCTTTCCGACCCCCAGAACCGTATACGGGTCTCTCACGGTGTTCCTCACGCGATATGTCATGCCGCATTCCGCCGCGTTTTACGCTGGCGGGCGGCAAAATGGGTTGTGTTGACGGAAATATGGGGGGTAACGGCGCGTTTTTCCAGCGTTATCGCCGTGCAATCGGGTGGATCAGTTCGTACCGTCGCGCAGGAACCAGGAAAGCACCCAGAGGCCTTTTTTCAGTTCGCAGGTCTCGCCATTGTAGAGCGAGATGCCCATGAAACTGTCCACCGTGGTGCGGAACTTCTTGCAGGATTGCCCGTGACTGCCGACGAACTGGTCGATTGCCGTAATCGTGCCGCTGGACCCGGTCTCCGGATTGCTCCAGGCAAGAAGATGGGAATCTGTGCCTTCCGATTGCGCCTCGGCCACCGCCATCTTGATGGTTTCAGCGTCGCGCGGATCAACACCCTCTGCCTCGATTGGCTTGGTGACCGAGCTGGTGATGATCGCGGGGTCGCTTTCAAGCGCCGCAAACGGCTTGTTGACGGCGCAGCCGGTGGCAAGCACGGCAACAAGCACCAGACCGGCCATGCTGGCCGCTGGCTTGAGAAATCCTGCTTGAAACCCGCTGCTGTTCCGGCCTATGCCGGAGCGGAAATGCGGTCTTCCGCTATGCATGTGTTGCCCCACGCGATACGTTGTTCAGGCGATAA
Source organism: Nitratireductor sp. (assembly GCA_020441735.1). Taxonomy (GTDB): domain Bacteria; phylum Pseudomonadota; class Alphaproteobacteria; order Rhizobiales; family Rhizobiaceae; genus Salaquimonas. The sequence continues at coordinate 1,328 of JAGRLQ010000140.1, read as the reverse complement.
CCCAGTTTGCGCGTTTCGGGTTAACGAAGCGTAACGAATAGTCAGCCAAATGCGGCAGGGAAAAGGTGATTTGATGGCAAATCCGGGGGAACGGGCAGCATCCGGCAAACCATTCGAGCAGTTCGGCGAATGGCTGAAGCTCGCCGAGGAAAGCGAGCCCAACGACCCGACCGCCATGTCCATTGCAACAGTCGATGCCGACGGCATGCCCAATGTGCGCATGGTGCTGATGCGCCGCTGGGACGAGCGCGGCATCGTCTTCTTCACCAATTTCGAAAGCCAGAAGGGCACCGAACTGCTGGCAAGCAGCAAGGCGGCAGCCAACTTCCACTGGAAATCGCAGAGAAAGCAGGTGCGCTTTCGCGGTCCCATCGAAGTGGTGAGCGATGCGGAAGCCGATGATTATTTCTTTTCGCGCCCGCGCGGCAGTCGCATCGGCGCCCATGCTTCAAAACAGTCCCGTCCGCTCGAAAGCCGCTTTGCGCTGGAAAAGGCCGTGGCCATCTGGTCGGCGAAATTCGGCGTCGGCGAAGTGCCGCGCCCGGACTACTGGTCGGGTTTCCGCATCAAACCGGTTTCGATCGAGTTCTGGTCGGACGGCCAGTTCCGCCTGCACGACCGCATCCGCTATGACCGCGATGAGCCTGAAGGCGATTGGCGGGTGACGCGGCTGTATCCGTGAGGCTGGTCCTCAGCTAAGCCTTCTCCACCCGAGCACCGTTTTCCAGCACGCCGTCCTCGACGATCTCGCACAGAATGCCGCGCAGTCTCAGCTCCGGACTTTCGCGCACCCATTCTAGTGCATCGACGCCGTAGCGCGCCTTCCATTTGGTGCAGGCATTGTTCCAGACATCGGAAACGCGAAGCACGGCGCTGCCGGCCTTGAGCAGCGTGCCAGCGGGAAGGTTCTCCTCGCTCAGGTTCATGTCGACGATGAAGGTATCGCCCGGATGGACGGTCTCCTCGCCTTCCTTCCAGACGAGGTCGAGCACCCGGCGCTGCAGAACGCAGACCTGAATACGGGGATCGGGTGATCCGTCTTCGAGTGTCATCCAGGGATATTTCGTCCAGCGGCAGTTCTCGACGCCACCGGCCCGGGTAACCGCGAGCCGGTCGGTAAAGTTGCGCTCTCCGAAGTCCGGCCGGTTGCACAGCATCTCGATGGTGGCACCGTCGCGCGGTGCAGCATTGACGTGATCGGTAGCCGCTTCAAGCGTCGCGCGGTCGGGTTTCATGGCTGCGTCTCCTGCCTCAACAATGCCTGTCAGCCATAGAGGGTTTCAGTGCAGCCGGAAAGACCTCATGAAACAAAGGATGCGCCACGGTCG
>JAGRLQ010000139.1 GCA_020441735.1 Nitratireductor sp. | reverse complement strand
TCCACCTCGCCGCCGAAATCGGCGTGACCGGGCGTATCGACGATGTTGATGCGAACGCCTTTCCACTCCACCGAGGTGGCCTTGGCCAGGATGGTGATCCCGCGTTCGCGTTCCAGATCATTGGAATCCATTATCCGCTCTTCCACCCGCTGGTGTTCGCGGAATGTGGAAGACTGTTTCAGCAGTTCGTCCACCAGTGTCGTCTTGCCATGGTCAACATGGGCAATGATCGCAATATTGCGCATCGTCATCGAAGTAACTCTTGTGTCTTTGCCGCAGGCCAAAGGGGTCGGGGCGCCAGCCATGCCAGCGCGGCGGCAGTCTGATTGTCGGAAATTCGCGGCACCCATAGACGAATTTCAGCCCGTGTGAAAGCAAAATCGCATTCAATGCTTGCGGCCCTGCCATGCAAGCATGGTATGGAAGGCGTCCATGACAGTATCCGACGCCAAATCCCGCATCGCCGATTTCGTCTGGGGCCGCGATCCCCGTTACGGCCATGCATTCGACTACGCCATGATCGTGCTGATCGTCATTTCGATCGGCATGATGGCCAGCGAGACATTGCCCGGCTTTCCGGATTCATGGAAACAACCGATTCTGGTATTCGACTGGGTCATCGTCGTCATCTTCACGATCGAGTACGGACTGCGCTACTGGACCGCACCGCAAAAGCTCCGCTACATCTTCAGCTTCTGGGGTCTGATCGACCTGATCGCCATCGCCCCATTCTGGGCCGGATTGTTGTTCGGCCTGCCGGGTGGGGAAGCACTCTGGACCCTGCGCATTCTCCGCATCGCAAAACTGCTGCGGTTTGTCGCCAACATGGAGACTCTGCAGCGTGCCTTCGAACTCGTCTGGCGAGAACTGGTGGTCGTCTTCATGTTTGCTGTGCTGGTCATGTTCTGCACTGCTGTCGGCATCTACATTTTCGAGCACGAGGCGCAACCGGAGGCGTTTCCCTCGATCCCCCATTCCTTCTGGTTTGCCGTCACCACGCTGACGACGGTCGGCTATGGCGACATCTTTCCGATCACCGTGGGCGGCAAGATTTTCACCTTCGTCATCCTGATGATTGGGCTTGGCATCGTGGCTCTGCCCGCAGGCCTGATCGCCTCGGCCTTCACCCAGGCCCGCGAGGAGGAAAAGCTGCGCCAGGCAACCCTGCGCAAGGAGCGCGAGGATGCGCGCCGCAGCATCCGGGAAGCAAAAGAACTGGCAGAGGATCCGGACGCCGGCTAGACCGTTTCACCTTTAGGTGTAAACGGATAGCTCCAACAAGCGACTGTACTCACTTGCGCATTTCGATTTTTCCGATTCCGTCAAAATCGAAATTGCTCTGACCGCCGGCGCCCGTTTTCCCAGCCTTCAAGCGTTGCGAACAGGATCGAGCGTCACCTTGTAGAGCTCGTTGTCATCCCTATCCATCAGCCGCACGGTCATCTGACCAGTCGCCCCTTCGATATCGACCAGGCCGAAGAACTGCAGGCCCATGGATGGCGGCAGGTTGGCACCCTGCTCCTCCGTCGGCGCCTTGACGTATTTGACCTCCGGCCCGAACGTCATGTCGAGGTCGTTCGGTCCGAACGTGCCAGCATGCAGCGGGCCGGACACGAACTCCCAGAACGGGTTGAAGTCGGTGAACTGTGCTTTGGCCGGATCATAGTAGTGGGCCGCCGTGTAGTGCACATCCGCCGTCAGCCAGACCGTGTTGGCAACACCCGCATTCTTGATGAAGCGCAGCAGGTCGGCGATTTCCAGCTCGCGCCCGCTGGCAGCACCGTTCTCGCCATTGGCAACTGCCTCGAAACGGGTGTCACCATCGCGCACCACAAGACCGATCGGCATGTCGCTCGCGATTACTTTCCAGGTGGCACTGGAAGCGGTCAGTTCGCGCTTCAGCCATTTGACCTGTTCTTCTCCGAGAATGCGCGTCTTGTCGGAGATTTCCGTCTGCTGGTTTTCACTGTTGGGCCCGCGATAGGAGCGCAGATCGATGAAGAACACGTCGAGATGCGGTCCGTAGGAAATCTTGCGGTAGACACGGCCGGGCTCCGCAGGTGTGTAGCGGATCGGTGTCATTTCGTGAAAGGCGCGGCCGGCGCGCGCCGACAGCAGTTGTACCGATTTTTCGGTGTAGCGGTCGTCACCGGTCAGATCCTTCGAATCCGACCAGTTGTTGACCACTTCGTGATCATCCCACTGGAAAAAGGTTGGGCAGATGGCGTTCAACTCGCGGACGTGGCTGTCCATCAGGTTGTACTTCCACTGGCCGCGAAACTCGTTGAGCGTCTCTGCAACCTTGCGCTTTTCATCAATGAGGACCGTGTTCTTCCATTTGCTGCCGTCTTTCAGCTCGACTTCATCATTCATCGCGCCATCGGCATAGATCGTGTCGCCGGAATGGATGAAGAAGTCGGGCGTATGCCTGGCCATGGTCGAGTAGGTTTTCATGCCCGTCTCATCAATGCCCCAGCCCTGGCCGGCAGTGTCGCCCGACCAGGCAAACCGGATATCGCGGCGCGAGGACGGCGCGGTCCTGAAACGGCCGGTCATCGGCTCCGAAGTGGTGTTGATGTCGGAAAGATCAGCAAGCTGCAGCCGGTAGAAAATATCCTGGTCTGCCGGCAGGCCGTCGATCAGGCGCTTGACGGCAAGATCGCTGTCGGGAAGCGCGTTAAGCGTCGGAAACTTCGTCGCGTTGGCAAAGCTCTCCGTGGTCGAAACCTCGAACATCACACGCGACGGCCGGTCGGCGCGGGCCCATACCATTCCCGAAGACATGTCGACGTCTCCCGATTGCAGGCCGTGGGTGAAGGATGGCCGCGAAGCGGCCTTCGAGTAGGCAGGCAGCGCAAGGCCGCCAAACGCGAAGGATGCGGTTGCCAATCCGGTTGATTTCAGAAACTGCCGGCGGGTCGCCGGAAATGCGGTCTTGGTCATTGCTTGTCTCCCTGGGTGGAATAGCCCCAAGAAGGTAATGAACCGGCATTGTTGCAGGGGTGTCTCGTTACCGTGTCACGGCCATGAAAGATTCATGACCGGAACATAGCGGAGACCTTACAGTAGCCCGCGCCCTTCCAGCATCGCTTCGGGCGATGGCAGCTTGCCGCGGAAGGCCTTGTAGGTCTTTTCCGGATCGGCCGATCCGCCCGCCGAATAGATGTGCTTTTTCAGTTTTTTCGCGGTCTTGCTGTCGAAAGGGTCGCCTTTCTCGGTAAAGGCGCGGAAGGCATCGGCATCCAGCACTTCCGACCACATGTAGGAGTAGTAGCCTGCCGAATAGCCGTCGCCGGAGAACACATGGGCGAAATGCGGCGAGCGGTGCCGCATGGTGATTGCATCCGGCATGTTGAGCTTTTTCAACTGCTCGGCCTCAAAGCCCATGGGATCGGCGACATTACCTGCCGTGTGATAGGCCATGTCGATCAGCGCAGAGGAGGTGAACTCGATCGTCTCGAAACCGGCATTGAAAGTCTCTGCTGCCTTCACCTTTTCGATCAGGGCTGCGGGAATGGGTTCGCCGGTCTCCGCATGTACCGCATATTTGGCCAGCAGTTCAGGCACCATCAGCCAGTGTTCATAAAGCTGCGACGGCAGTTCGACGAAATCGCGCGACACCGACGTGCCGGAGACCGTGGGGTAGGTGACATCCGACAACATGCCGTGCAGGGCGTGGCCGAATTCGTGAAACAGCGTGCGCGCATCATCAAGCGATAGCAGCGCCGGATCACCCTTGGCGAAGTTCATGACATTGTAGATAACGGGCTTCTGCCCCTTCTTGCCATTCCGGCCCTTCAGTTTGTGCTGGCTTTGAAACCCGCTCATCCACGCGCCCGAGCGCTTCGATGGCCGGGCGAAATAGTCTCCCAGGAAGGTGGCAATCCGCTTGCCCTTCCTATCGTGCACCGTAAAGACGCGCACATCGGGGTGGTAGGCGGCTACCCCCTCACGCTCCTTGAAGGAAATGCCGAACAACTGCCCCGCAACATCGACGCAGGCAGCGATTACCTGCTCCAGCTGGAAATAGGGTTTCAGCTCACTTTCGGAGAAGTCGAATTTCTGCGCCCGCAGCTTTTCCGCATAGTGGCGCCAGTCCCACGGCGCGACAGCATGGTTCTTGCCCTCACCGGCAACCAGCGCTGCCAGTTCCTGTTCTTCTTCCCCGGCCTTGACCAGCGCCTTTTCCCAGACGCTTTCGAGCAGTTCATTCACCGCTTGCGGCGTTTTCGCCATCGTGTTGTCGAGCTTCAGCGCGGCATAGTGCTCGTAACCGAGCAGTTTTGCCTCGCGATCGCGAAGCGCGAGAATTTCCGTGATGATCTCGCGATTATCGGTCTCACCACCATTCTCACCCCGCGCAGCCCAGGCCTTGAATGCCTTTTCGCGCAGTTCCCGATCGTCGCAGAAGGTCAGGAACGGTTCGATGATGGAGCGCGCCAGCGTTACCACATGCCTGCCTTCCAGATCGCGTTCAGCGGCGGCGGCAGCCATGGCCTGTTTGAGAAAGCCCGGAAGAGCGGCAAGCGTTTCCTCGCCCACTTCCATATGCCAGCCGGCTTCATCCGCCAGCAGGTTCTGGCCAAACTGCGTTCCGAGCGCTGCAAGTCTTTCGTTGATTTCCGCCAGCTCCTTCTGCTGCGCCTTGGGCAGTTTGGCGCCTGAGCGCACATAACCCTTCCAGTAGCGTTCGAGCACACGCTCTTCTTCCGTGTCCAATTTCAGCTTCTTGCGCTTCTGCCACAGCGTATCGATGCGCTTGAACAGTCTGGCATTCATGGCAATCTCGGACGCATAGCGCGACATCTTCGGCGTAATTTCCCGCTCCAGTGCCTGAATGGTTCCGTCGGTATCAGCGCTTGCCTTGTTCCAGAACAGGGCGGAAACCCGGTTGAGTGCATCTTCCGCCTTCTCCAGTGCAACGACCGTATTCTTGAAGCTCGGTTTCTTCTTCTGCCCGGCAATGGCATCAATTTCGGAAAGGCCCGATTTCATCGCTGCTTCGAAAGCCGGCGCAAAATCTTCGTTTGCGATCTTGTCGAAACGCGGCAGGTCATATTTGCCGGACCAGTTCAGGATTTCCGGATTGACGTGTTTGAACAGTGATTTCTGTTTGGCCATGACGGGTTCCGCAGTGTGGGGAGGAAAGGACCCTTCACACATAGGAGCCCATGCCATCCGCGGCAAGGCGCTCAGGCGGATTTCACACCGAGGTCCAGCTCGCGCTCCTTGATCATTTCACGCACCGATTCCCACAGCAGCGAGAAGGACTGGAAGCCCTCTTCCGTCACCTCGTCGGTATCGAGCGCACGAACCACGGTTTCCAGAATCTGATAGAGATCGCGGCGAAGCTGCTTGAGTTCGCCCTTCTTTTCGCTGTTGCGCGCCCGGTCGCCGATCTCCAGCAGCATGTAATTGTAACTGTCCATGCGGTTCTTCTGGCCGCTGGTCAGCCGTGCACGCAGCGTAAGAAACCCGGAGAAAAGAATACCCGCCACGGTCAGTACCAGCGCGATCGGTTCCGCATTCTCCTGCAGAAAGGATGGCTGATCGCGGTTGAAATATGCTTCCGAACCATCATGCAGGGGAATGCTCAGACCAAGCGCCGGATCGGGCCGGCGGATGGCCGAGGCAAGTGCGAAGCGAATGATCAGATCAAGCCTGTTCTCGAACAGGATCGAGGTAAGTTCCCGTATCAGGCTCGCATCCACATCTTCGCGCGACACCAGCGTCCGGCTGACCACACTCGACAGCGTGTCGTGCCCGGGAACCGCAGGATCCCCTGCGAAAGTGCCCTTAGGGATGGTGTCAGCCTGCAGAAACGGCCGTTTGATCGAAATAGCCGGCGCCTGGTCAATGGCGATCAGCTTGAGATTCTGCCGTTTCAGAATTGCGTCTTCATGAAGATTGAGCAGCTGCCGGTCGCGCAGGGATCGTACCGTGAAGATCGCGTCGATTTTGCCGGACAGAAATGCGTCAGCCGCTTTCATGAACGGCATGGCAATCCACTTAACCCCGGTTATCGACAGATCGTAGTGATCGCCCACTGCCCAGAAAGAACGAAATTCATCCGTCCCGAAAGGCGGGATGGCAACTGACTTTCCGTCGAGGTCCTGCACCGAGTAAATACCGTTTTCCGGCTTGGTGATGATCTGGAAGAAGTCGGGAAACAGTTCCGCGATCATCCGCACGTCGGCAATCACCGGTGTATCGGAGCGGATAGTGGCAAGTTCCGCCTCGTGATTGTTGAGCAATGAAATGTTGGTGGAGGAATCCCGCGTTGCGATGACGTCAAGGCGAAGCCGCTCGGACTGCCGCTCAACGACATCGGCGATCTCGCGCATCATCTCATGAGAATCGGAACCGTAGGGCCCGGCCACCACTTTGAGAACAGTCAGTGGCTCTTCGCGATTGAGATAAAACCAGCTTCCCACCGCCGCGGCCAGGGCCAGAAACCCGACAAGCAGACTCCACAGCCAGAAGCGCTTGCGATTGACCGAACGCCTGTTGGCCTGACTCTGTGCATGCCGCTCATAGGCGGAAAGACCGTTGCCGGCCCCACTTTCCCTGTCTGACTGCGCTGATGCATCAGCCCGGTCCGTCATGGCACGCCCCCGTTTTGCCCGGATGTCACCGGCAAAAACAGGCTAACCGCTGGCCGTGGCCAGATCAATCTCTGATTGATGAAGCATCAACGATACGCTGTGCGATCAGCCGCGGCGGCGGCGCGCTGCAAGTGTGCGCAGGCGGAGCGCATTGAGGCGGATGAAGCCATGCGCATCCTTCTGATCATAGGCACCGCGGTCATCCTCGAAGGTGACAAGTTCCTCCGAATAAAGCGACTTGTCGCTCTGCCGACCGGCAACGATCACATTGCCCTTGTAGAGCTTCAACCGCACCTTACCTTCGACATGCTGCTGCGACTGGTCGATGGCCGCCTGCAGCATTTCGCGTTCAGGCGAGAACCAGAAGCCGTTGTAGATCAGTTCCGCATAGCGCGGCATCAGCTCGTCCTTCAGATGCGCCGCACCGCGGTCGAGCGTGATCGACTCCATCGCCCGGTGGGCCGCCAGCAGGATCGTCCCGCCCGGCGTTTCATAGACGCCACGCGATTTCATGCCGACAAACCGGTTTTCGACCAGATCGATGCGGCCGATGCCGTTGTCGCGGCCAAGGTCGTTGAGTTTCGCAAACAGCGTTGCCGGGGAAAGTTTCTCGCCATTGAGCGCCACCGGGTCACCCTTGGCAAATTCGATTTCGATTTCGGCCACCTGATCCGGCGCATCCATCGGCGAGACCGTGCGCATGTGGACATATTCCGGCGCTTCCTCCCACGGATCTTCCAGCACTTTGCCTTCCGACGAGGAGTGCAGCATGTTCGCATCGACCGAGAATGGCGCCTCGC
>JAGRLQ010000138.1:3771-4485 GCA_020441735.1 Nitratireductor sp. | reverse complement strand
AGATGATCCTCGACGTTACCGAGGATGACGTCACCTACGGCGAGCCGCCGCACCGTTTCGAGGCGGGAACGCCGCCCATTGCCCAGGCAATCGGCATGGGCGCTGCGATGGACTATGTCGAGGCAATAGGCCGCGAGGCGATCCTGGCGCATGAAAACGATCTGCGCGATTACGCCGCTGAGCAATTATCGAAGATCAACTCCCTGCGCCTTTTCGGCACCACACCGGACAAGGGTGCGATCTTCTCCTTCGAACTTGAGGGCATCCACGCCCATGATGTTTCCATGGTGATCGACCGTCAGGGCGTCGCCGTCAGGGCAGGGACCCATTGCGCCCAGCCGCTGATGCAGCGCTTCGGCGTCACCTCCACCTGCCGCGCCTCTTTCGGCATGTACAACACCCGCACCGAAGTTGATGCGCTGGTCGATGCGCTTGAAAAAGCGCGCAAATTCTTTACCTGAAGGGCATGGAACCGATGAGCGACGCTGCAAAGACCGATACGCCCGCAGAAGTTGATGGGCCCGATCTCGCCGAAAGCCTGAACGGGCCGAATGCCGCCGCTTTTTCCGGCAGCGCCATTCCGCCGGAGGAACTCGAGCGCATCACAACCGACATCATCGCTGCGCTGAAATCCGTCTACGATCCCGAGATTCCAGCCGACATCTACGAGCTCGGCCTGATCTACAAGGTCGATATCGAGGACGACCGCACGGT
>JAGRLQ010000138.1:0-3675 GCA_020441735.1 Nitratireductor sp. | reverse complement strand
TTCGACCCGCCCTGGACGCCCGAGCGCATGAGCGAGGAAGCCCAGATCGCCGTGGGGCTTTGGTAGGCAGCTTGCGTTTTGGTAGGTAAACACCCACATTCAACGCATACGATTCATTCTGCGGGCCTTTACCCCGCGTGCAATGGAGAAAGAAATGGCTTTTGAAGTCATCACCGTCAACGAGGCGGCGCAGACCCGACTTGCCGACATCCTCGCCAAAAATCCCGATGCCGATGGCATCCGTATCGGCGTCAAGAATGCCGGTTGCGCCGGCATGGAATATACCGTCGATCTGGTGACCGAGCCTGATCCTGCCGATGACAGGGTGGCGACGCCTTCAGGCAACGTCTATGTCGACCCCAAGGCGACGCTGTTCCTGCTCGGCACCGAACTGGGCTTTGAGGTGACGAAGCTCAAGACCGGCTTCACTTTCAACAATCCCAACCAGACATCGGCCTGCGGTTGTGGCGAGTCGGTGGAATTGAAACCCGCCGAAATGACACCTGAACTGCTGCGCGAACGCGAGATGCGATCGGGCGGGTAGACCATGCGCCAGCCTCCCCCTTGAGGGGAGGCAGTTGAGCGCAAACGAAGTGCCGCGCGAAACGGTGGGGGTATAACGATCCGCAGGGTGAGGTTAGGGTTCGCTCACGCCACCCCCACCCTAAATCCCTCCCCTCAAGGGGAGGGACTTGTCTTCCCACCGCTTCCTGACAAAACCCTGTCAGTAGCGGTTGTTCTGCCGCGTTGACCTTGGGCTGCCATGGCGTAATTCTTGCTGAATCCAAAGCGAGGAGAAAGCTCATGGAATCCCCGTCCATCATGTCCCACGTTTCCATCGGGACGAATGACTACCCGCGCGCCACCGCGTTTTATGACGCTGTCATGCCAACCATCGGCGCCGGGCGCGTGTTCGAGCCAGAAGGCGTGCCTGAGGGGGCCTATGCGGTCGCATATGGCAAGCAGTTTCCCGAATTCTGGGTGGGAACACCCCATGACGGCGGCAGGGCGGAAACGGCCAATGGGGTGCACTTCGCCTTTCTGGCGCCGTCAAAAGAGGCTGTTCACGCATTCTGGGATGCGGCGATCAAGGCCGGCGGCACGCCTGATGGCGAACCCGGCCCAAGGCCGCACTATGGCGCGCCTTATTACGGCTGTTTCCTGCGCGATCCCGATGGTCACAAGATCGAGGCCATGTTCTGGGATTTCGAACTGGCGGAAAAGTCCGAAACCCCGCACGGCTGAGGTGCATCATGGCGATTACAAAAGAGTTTGCTGCCTATCTCGAAGACCTGTTTTCGGTACTGCCGGGGTCACATGCCAGACGCATGTTCGGCGGTGTCGGTGTCTTCCGTCAGGGGCTGATGTACGCGCTGGCGCTGGAGGACGGCAAAATCTGCCTGAAGGCAGACACGGAGACTCATGCCGATTTCCAGGCAGAAGGCTGCAAGCCGTGGATCTATGAACGCGACGGCAAAAAGATGGACATGGGTTACTGGGAGATACCCGAGCGCCTGATGGACGATGCCGACGAACTGCGCCAATGGGCGGAAAAGGCCTTTGACGTCGCCTTGCGTGCCGACGCAAGGAAATCGCCGAAACAGCGTAAATTTACGGGCTAGATCTTCTAGACAATGCCGTGGTCGATCAGGCTCCGGGCAGAAGCGAGCAGCGCTTCACGCGGTGAAATGAACTCGATCCCCAGTGCCTGCCGGGTACGGCTGTTGTCCACCTTCCAGTCCAGATCAAGATCGGGGATTGCTGTGCGGGCAGCCGCGTCGACAAGGCCGATCGCCTTGATCACGAAATTCGGCAGCAGGAACTTTGGCGCCTTATTAGCTTTTGCGCCCAACTCCTCGCGCATCATCCGCGCCATGTCCATCATCCAAACATCGCCGCAAACCCCCAGATAGCGGCCGCCGGAGGGTTCACCGGTTTCCATGGCAAGCCGGTGCATCTTCGCGATGTCGCGCACATCGACCACCAGCAGTTTGAGCTTCGGCGCACCGGGATACTTGCCGGCAAGGAACATGCGCACGATCTCCACCGACGAGCCGATATCGCGGTCGAGCGCCGGTCCCCAGACCAGGCCCGGATTGACGGTGGCGTAATGCATGTCGCTGCCGTGCTCTGCCATGAACTGGCGGCCGGCCTTCTCGGCAAGGGTTTTCGATTTCTGATAAGCCGTGATGCCGGGTGCTGCGAGGTTGGACCAGTCATCCTCGGTGAAGGAAGTTTTCTCATGGCGATGCCCCTGTATTACGGCAACCATCGAAGACGTCTGGACGAAGCGTTTCACGCCGGCCGCTTTTGCAGCCTTGAGCACCCGCAGGGTTCCCTCGACTGCAGGCCGGATCAGGTCATTTTCGTCTTTTGGCTGGGCGAGCGGGAAGGGGGAGGCAAGATGGGCAACGCAATCGCAGCCCTTGACCGCCTCAGCCCATCCTTCGTCGGAGCCAAGATCGGCTTCAACGAATTCGAGCCTTGAGATGTCGCCATGCTGGCCGAGGACAGCGGCAATCGCATCTCCCTTGGCAGCATTACGCACGCTGCCGCGCACATGATACCCCGCCTTGAGAAATTCGAGTGCCGTATGACCTGCGATAAAACCGGAAACCCCGGTGATGAGAACGCGCTTGTCAGTCATTGTCTTCCCCCAAGCCAGGATAATCCCGGCGATTGGAGGAAATGTTAGAACAATTCAGCTTTTGACGGAATTGGAAATGCCTGACGGCATTTTAGCGCTGCAGGAAGGCGGGAACGTTTTCCTCGCCGCCAAAGGCGTGATCGTGATCGCTGGCCACCAGATCCTTCTGGTCATCGTCACGGCGGCTTCTGCCACGTCCTGAACCTCTGGAATCGCGGTTGTCGTCGCGGGCAGGGCGCTTGCGCTCTTCGGAAGGGCGTTCGCGGCGCGTGTCGTTGCGCTCACCACGGTTCTCGCTCTTGCGGTCGCTGTGTTCGGAACCGCGGGAGGATTTTTCAGGTCTTGAGGGCTTGCCACGACCGCGTCCACGGCGGCCTGCGCGGGCATCCCATTCAACCTTTTCGCCCTGCCATTCGATGGTCTCGCCGATCAGCTCCTCGATTGCTTCGAAGCCCTTCTGGTCAACCGGCGTGACGATCATGAAGGCAGCGCCCTTGCGGCCTGCACGACCGGTACGCCCGATGCGGTGAACATAATCCTCCGCATTGACGGACACATCGAAATTGAAGACGTGGGAAACTTCGGGAATGTCGAGGCCGCGGGCAGCAACATCCGAAGCGACGAGAATCTTGATCTTGCCGTCCTTGAAGGCCTTCAGCGTGGCGGTTCGCGAGGTCTGGTCCATGTCGCCATGCAGCGCACCGGCCGAATAGCCGTGGCGGTCGAGCGACTTCCACAGATTGGCGACATCGACCTTGCGGTTGCAGAAGATAATCGCGTTCTGCAGCTCTTTTGCCTCGTCGATCAGCCCGCGCAGCACGGCGCGCTTTTCCCAATCCTCGACGGGGGCGGCAACCGCGCGCTGGGTAATCGTTTTCGAGGCCGAAGCAGGTTTGGCGACTTCGACCGAAACCGGATTCTGCAGGAAACGCTTGGCGAGATCGTCGATTTCCGGCGGCATGGTAGCCGAGAAGAACAGCGTCTGGCGGGTAAACGGCACCAGTTTCACGATGCGCTCGATGTCGGGG
>JAGRLQ010000137.1 GCA_020441735.1 Nitratireductor sp. | reverse complement strand
CGGGTCTGCCCGACGGAAACCCTGTGCGAACAGGTCTGTGTGCGTGAGACCGCCGAGGGCAAGCCGGTCAAGATTGGCGAATTGCAGCGCTATGCCACCGACCATGCCATGCATGAGGGCATTCAGTTCTTCAAACGGGCAAAGGCGAGCGGCAAGAAGATCGCTGTCGTCGGTGCAGGGCCGGCAGGCCTTGCCTGCGCCCATCGCCTTGCCATGCACGGCCATGCCGTGACCATTCTCGAAGGCAGGAAAAAGCCCGGTGGGCTCAACGAATTCGGCATCGCCGCCTACAAGACCGTGGATGGTTTCGCCCAGGCGGAAGTGGACTATGTGACTGCCATCGGCGGCATTGATGTCCAATACGGCAAGAAGCTCGGCCACAAGATGCACCTCGCCGATCTGGTGCAGAATTATGACGCGGTGTTTCTCGGCATGGGGCTTTCCGGCGTCAATGCGCTGGGTCTCAAGGGCAAGGAACCCGACGGTGTCGAGGATGCCGTCGATTTCATCGCCGAACTGCGCCAGGCAAAGGACAAGTCGAAAATTCCGGTTGGCCGCCGCATCGTCGTCATTGGCGGCGGCATGACGGCAATCGACTGCGCCATCCAGGCCAAACTGCTTGGCGCTGAAGACGTTACTATCTGCTACCGGCGTGGTCAGGAACAGATGAATGCTTCCGAATACGAACAGGAACTTGCCACGTCCAAAGGCGTCACCATCCGCCACTGGCTGCAGCCTGCAAAACTGAAGAGCAAGCACGGCAAGGTGGCGGGCATCGAGCTTGAATATACCCGCATGTCGAAAGGCAGGCTGGAGGGCACGGGCGAGAAACTGAAGCTGGAAGCCGATCAGATATTCCGCGCCATCGGCCAGAAACTCGCGCCGAAGCATCTCAATGGCAGCGGCGCCGACATCGCGCTCGACAGGGGCCGCATCAAGGTCGATGAAGAAGGCCGCACGTCAATGGCAGGCGTGTGGGCGGGTGGCGACTGCACCAATAGTGGCGAGGACCTGACCGTGACCGCCGTTGCCCAGGGACGCGACGCGGCCGAAAGCATTCACCGTTCGTTGTCGGAATGAGACGAACCGGCTGAGGAGAAAAGCCATGGCTGACATTTCCAACAATTTCGTCGGGATCAAGTCTCCCAACCCGTTCTGGCTTGCATCCGCACCGCCGACCGACAAGCAGTACAATGTGGAACGCGCCTTCAAGGCCGGCTGGGGCGGCGTCGTGTGGAAGACACTGGGCGAAGAAGGCCCGCCCATCGTCAATGTCAGTGGTCCCCGCTACGGCGCGATCTGGGGTGCCGACCGCCGGCTGCTCGGTCTCAACAACATCGAACTCATCACCGATCGCGACCTGTTCTTGAACCTGCGCGAGATCAAGGAGGTCAAGCGCAACTGGCCGGACCGGGCGGTGGTTGTTTCGCTCATGGTCCCCTGCGAGGAACAGGCGTGGAAGAAGATCCTGCCGCTGGTCGAGGAAACGGAAGCAGATGGCATCGAGCTCAATTTCGGCTGCCCGCACGGCATGAG
>JAGRLQ010000136.1 GCA_020441735.1 Nitratireductor sp. | reverse complement strand
TATTCAGGGGCATGGATTCGACCAAACGGCCAAGCCGTCCCGACCTGCCAGTTCAAAGCCCCGATTACCCGGAAGCAAAGACCACTTCCGATGCCGCCGAAGCCGTAGCGGAATTGCAGGCGCTCTATACCATTTCGACCGGGTTCCTGCGCGCGCATTTCAGGCAGGCGCTGGAAGGCGAGTTGCCAACGCACCGTTTCCGCGCCTTCTACCCTGAAATCCACTTCTCCACGACGAGCCATGCCAAGATCGATTCCCGTCTTGCTTACGGCCATGTGGCGGGACCTGGTGACTACCACACCACGGTGACGCGCCCCGACCTGTTCAACAATTATCTGGAAAAGCAGATTTCCCTACTGATCGAAAACCACGGGATGCCGGTGACCATCGGCGTTTCGTCTGTTCCCATGCCGCTGCATTTCGCCATTGGCGAGGGAACCCATGTGGATGGCTCGATCCACACAAAGCTGGAGCGCCCGCTGCGCGACATTTTCGATGCCCCGGATCTCAGCGGGACCGACGACCGGATTGTCAATGGCGAATTTGACGATACGCCGGGTACGCCGCAACCGCTGGCACCGTTCACCGCAACACGCATCGATTACTCGCTGCACCGCCTGTCGCACTACACCGCGACCAGTCCGACCCACTTTCAGAATTTCATGCTGTTCACGAACTACCAGTTCTACATGGACGAGTTCGTGCATTTCGCCCATCAGATGCTGGATGATCCCGATAGCGGGTATACGGAACTGATCGAACCCGGCAATGTCATCGTACGCGGCTCGAACGTCGAGCCGGAAGGCGTCTATCCCGCGCGCCTGCCGCAAATGCCGGCCTATCACCTCAAACGCAAGGACCGCTCCGGCATCACCATGATCAACATCGGCATCGGGCCTTCCAATGCCAAGACGATCACGGACCATGTGGCGGTGCTGCGGCCGCATACCTGGCTGATGCTGGGCCACTGTGCCGGCCTGCGTAACACCCAGTCGCTGGGAGACTATGTGCTGGCCCATGCCTATGTGCGCGAGGACAATGTGCTCAACGAGGACCTGCCGGTCTGGGTGCCGATCCCGGCACTGGCGGAAGTGCAGATCGCGCTTGAAAATGCCGTTGCCGAGGTCACCGGGCTTTCCGGCTACGAACTCAAGATGATCATGCGTACGGGAACGGTTGCCACGATCGACAACCGCAACTGGGAACTGCGTGACCAGCAGGGCCCGGTGCAGCGCCTGTCGCAATCCCGGGCGATCGGGCTCGACATGGAATCAGCGACCATCGCCGCCAACGGATTCCGCTTCCGCGTTCCATACGGCACCCTGCTGTGCATTTCCGACAAACCGCTGCATGGCGAGTTGAAACTGCCCGGTATGGCAACGGAGTTCTACAACCGCCAGGTCGCCCAGCATCTGACCATCGGCATCAAGGCAATGGAAAAACTGCGCGAGATGCCGAGCGAGCGGCTGCATTCACGCAAACTGCGCGCCTTTAACGAAACAGCATTCCAATAGTAGCAGTCAGGCCGTGATGAGATCGATGATCCGCATTCTCTTCCTGCTGGCGGCCTTCGGCCTGATTGCCGGCCTCGTGTTCGGCTTTTTCGGGTTTGTGCATCCGGCCTTCGATACCTTCGCCCATTTCCGCTGGCATTTCGCGCTCGGACTTCTGGCGATGGCGATTGCCGGACTCTTGCTGCGCATTCGCCGGGCCCCTTTCATCCTGCTGGTGTTTGCCACCCTTGGGGTGTGGCAGAGCGGCGCCAACAACCGTATCGGAAATTACTCGGGTCCTGATGGCGGAGCGGTAGCTGAAGCCGCCGGTGCCCGGTTTCGGCTGCTGCAGTTCAACCTGCGCTTCGACAATCCGAGGCGTCAGGAAGTCATCGACTTCATTGTTGATACCGATGCCGACATTCTCATGCTCAACGAGACATCGCGGTTGTGGGAAGATGCGCTGGAGAAACTCAACGAACGCTATCCCCAGCGGTTTCATTGCCCTGAATGGGGCATTATCGGCGGATCGATGATCTTCTCCAAATTTCCCATGCGCGGCGGCAAGGATTACTGCGGGCCTTATGCCGCCATGGGCTTCACCGAAGTCGAGATTGGTGGTGAATGGGTGGAACTGGGCGTCGTTCATCTGCGCTGGCCGTGGCCTGCCAGCGGGCCGGAACAGATTGAGGAGAACAGACCCCGGCTTGAAAGCCTCGGCAGGGATGCCATTATCGCCGGGGACTTCAATGCCGCGACCTGGAGCCACTCCGTTGCGCAGATTGCGTCTCACGGCGATTTGAACATTCAACGCGGTTTTGGCGGCACCTGGATGTACAAGTGGTTTCCCGGCTCCCTTGCTCCACTCCTCGGACTGCCGATCGACAACATTCTGGCCAAAGGCCGTTTCACCGTTCACAGTGTTGAGACGCTGCCGGCAGTCGGCTCCGACCACCTGCCGATCCTCAGCCATGTTCTGTTCGGGAAGAAAGCGCCGTGACCGACAATACGCCGTCGCTATGGAAGGATCTGCTGCCGTGGCCCTCAGCGGACGGCCACAAATATGATCGCGGCCATGCGGTCATTCTTGCAGCCGATGAACTGACCGGCGCGACACGGCTGGCTGCAACCGCCTGTTCGCGCATGGGTGCGGGACTGGTAACCGTCATCTCACCGGCAAAGGCGGATTTTTTCCGTACCGTATTACCGCCCGACATCATGGTGCGAGATCGCTTCGATCCGTCGATGCGCGGTATTACGGCGGTCCTTGCCGGCCCCGGCGGTGGGGATGCTGCAGCGCAACTGCCCGAGTTTGGGCAGTCGTCTTTCAAGGTGCTCGATGCCGGCGCCCTGCCCCCGGCAGGAAACTACCAAACGGTTGACGCAGCCACCGTGCTGACGCCCCATGAAGGCGAATTTGCCCGGTCTTTTGCAAACCTGACAGGCGACCGCACCGAACGGGCGATGGCGGCGGCAAAGGCATGTGGCGGGGTGGTCGCGCTGAAAGGTGCCGAAACCGTCATTGCCTCACCCGGTGGGCAACTCGTCACCAATAGCCATGCCTCGCTCTTTCTGGCAAAAGCGGGGACGGGCGACGTTCTTGCCGGCATGATCTGCGGCCTGCTTGCTCAATGTGATCCGGTAACCCGGGAAGCGATGTTCGAGATGGTTTGCGCTGCCGTGTGGATGCATGGTGAAGCCGGCATCCGTCTTGGTCCGGGACTAACGGCAAGCGATCTGGAAAATGCGCTACCCGGCATTCTGCGCGATCTCTACGGGAAGACCTAAGCCTTTTCTCCGGCCTTGCCCGCGCCTTCATCGGCTGACGGCGGACTGCCTTCCGCATGCTTCTCCACATGGCTCAGATGCGGTGTCATTACCTCGCGAACGGATTTCTTCTTGTGACGGCGTTTGTTTGCCGCCATGCGGGCCGCCCGGTAATAGACCCGCCCCCGGAAACGCGCACTGGAAACCGCTTCGCCTGCCGCCTGCAGTCGATCAAGTTCCGAGGCATAGGCAAGCGCCAGCGCTTCGCGCATGGTCGAGATGCCTTCGGTGGTCTCGGCATGAAAGCGGCGGATGGTGATCATCCACAACGGCGAGATCATCAGCGTCACGGCAATCACCGACAGAGCAAGCCGGTAGGCATCGAAATCGAGCACCCGGTTGGCAAGGCCGACGGAAGCCAGAATGAAGGAGAACTCGCCGATCTGTGCCATGGCAAGGCCTGCCGGCACCGCCACATCCCAGGAAAACCCTGTGCGGCGGACCAGCACGATGTTGAGCAGTGTCTTGATGATGACGACCGCCAGCACGAACAGCAGCACCGTTTTCCAGTTGGCCATGATGTAGTCGAGGTCGATCAGCAGGCCGATCGACAGAAAGAAGATGAAGACGAGGATCGATTGCACCGGATAGGTGAGCTGGATTGCCTCGGATCGCAATGTCGAGTTCGCAATGATAAGACCGGCAATGAACGCACCATAGACCGCCGAGAGGCCGAACAGGCTGGAGATGGCAGCGACCGCGAAACAGAAGGCGAGCATGGCAAGCGTGATGAGATCGGGCTTGCCGGTGAAATAGCGGGTAAACGGCAAGGTGATCTTGCCCGGCATGTTGAGGTACCAGATCAGTGCGCCGAGGATGACGACGGCTGCTGTGATCAGCACCAGCGTCTGCCAGACCGGCTGGCCATCGCCCGAAGCGCCGAAGCTCTCTGCAATAATCAGCATCGGCACGATGGCGATGTCCTGGGCAATCAGGACACCAATGGTGATGCGGCCGGTTTCGGTACGCAGTTCGCCGATATCATCCAGCACCTTGATGGCAACTGCCGTGGACGACAGTGCAACGATGAAGGCGAGCAGCAGGGTTTGCCCGGCACTCCATCCAAGCAGCCAGCCAAACAGGAACGATACGCCCATGCCGGTGACAAGCTGACCAGCGGCGATCAATAGCGCAGGCACGAGCACCAGAACGAAGGCGCGAATCGATAGTTCCATGCCGATCAGGAACAGCAGCAGCAGAACCCCCATTTCCGCCAGAAGCGTGATCGATTCAGATTGTTCCACAATGCCGAGGCCGGTGGGGCCCAGCAGAATACCGGCGGCGATATAGCCGACAATGGGCGGTTGGCGCAGGCGCACGAAAACCAGCCCGAGGATGACGGCAAGCGATGCAACGGCCGCGATATTGCCAAGATCGGTCAGATGCTCGGCTGCCTGGCCGATGGCTTCAACGGTATCGCCTGCGGTTTCGCCTATGGCTTCCACCGTTTCACCGGCGGTCTCGCTGATCGCCTCCACCGTTTCCTCAACGGTTTCGCCGACTACTTCTCCTACATTTTCGGTCGTCTCGTCCAACACGGCACTCCTGCTTCGCAGCAATCGTAGAGGATCGTTGCAGCAGTTTGAACCTGCAGAAGAAAAATTACCCGCTGCACGCGGCCCGGAGCAATATTCTATGCCGCCGTGAAGTGAACCCGGTCGAACCGGGGCCGCCATTCGGCGACTTCGGCGGCGACGGAACCAGGATCATTGCACCGCAGGGCGCGGGCGATCAGTTCGGCAAGGCGCGGCATGTCGCCAGCCGACATGCCCCAGCGGGCCAGTTCCGGAGTGCCGATGCGCAGGCCGTTCATGTCGCCGTCCACCGGATCAATCGGCAGTCCGATGCCGCAGGCAAGAAATCCTGCCTTGCGCAGGGTCTTTGAGGCAGCCTGCCCGCCGCCGAAGCCTTTCGCCTCGATGGCGAACTGATGTGAGCGGGTAAAGCCCTTTCCGGCGGCAAAAACCGGCAGGCCGTGTTCGGCCAGCGCGCCGGCAAGCGCCGAAGCCATTTCGACCATGGCTGCGGCATAGGCTTCGCCCTGCGCCCGCCAGTCGGCCATGGTAACGGCCAGTGCCGCGGACTTTGCCGCATCGAAATTCGCCGTCATCCCCGGAAAGGCGATTGCATCCAGTTTTTCTGCCACCGTTGCGTCGCTGGTGACGATCAACCCGCCGGGAGGGCCACCCAGGCTCTTGTAGGTGCTCATGGTCATCAAATGCGCACCCTCGGCAAGCGGGTTCTTCCACGCCCTGCCGGCAATGATGCCGCATTGATGAGCAGCATCGAACAGGACCAGCGCGCCAACTTCGTCTGCGATTGCACGAACCTCAGCCACCGGATGCTCGAACAGGTTCAAACTGCCGCCAATGGTGATCAGCTTGGGGCGGACTTCCTTCGCCAGTGCGCGTAATCCGTCGAGGTCGACGGTATAGCCGTCGCTATTGACCGGGGCATGGTGGATGTCGAGGCCGTAAAGCCCGGCACAGCCCGCATCGTGGTGGGTGACGTGACCGCCGATAGAGGCAGGCGGCGCGATGATTGGATCGCCCGGCTGGCAGGTCGCCATGAAGCCATAGAGGTTGGCGATAGCGCCCGACGGCACCCGGATTTCCGCATAGGCTGCATCAAACACTTCCGCGCACAGTTCGGCGCAGACCACCTCGATTTCCTCAATTGCTTCAAGACCCATCTCGTATTTGTCGCCAGGGTAACCGAGCGACGGGCGTGAGCCGATACCCGAGGCCAACAATGCCTCCGCGCGCGGGTTCATCACGTTGGTTGCCGGATTGAGATTGAAGCACTGCTTTTCGTGGATGGCCCGGTTTTTCACCGCCATTGCTTCGATAAGGCCGGCAACCGATGCGCTATCGAGTTTCGACGTGTACTGAGCGATCTGCTGAACGCGGTCCTCACAATGGGCCGGTACCCAGTCGCGGTGTTTGAGGGCTGTCATCTTCTTTTTCCTGCTTTGCAACGGCCAATTCCGCCAGTTCGGATTGGACAATGGCAGCGCAGTCGTGGCAAACCATATTTTCTGATAGCTAGGGCTAGAAAAACTAGGACGTAGATTCAATGGCCGTTGCCCCACCCCGGCCCAAACCACCGCCGCTCAATGCCCTGCGAGCGTTCGAAGCCGCCGCAAGGCTGGGGGGCTTTTCAGCTGCAGCGCAAGAACTCTGCGTCACCCAGGGGGCAATCGCCCAGCAGATCAAGCATCTTGAGGATTGGGCTGGCACCGGCCTGTTCGTCCGCCATGCGCGCGGCGTCCGGCTTTCAGCGGCTGGCAAGGCGGTATTGCCCCGGCTTGGTGAAGCCTTCGATGCGCTGGGCGATGTTACCCAAACCCTGCGTCGGGATAGTGCCGTAAGCGAGGTGCGTATTGCTACGCTGCCGAGCATCGCGCAACTGTGGCTGTCGCCACGCCTGCCGGCAATCCGCGCGGCCCTGCTGGAAACGGCTGTTTCCGTAACCGCCATGGAGGGCGCACCCAACCTGATCCGCGATCCTTATGACTTGGCGGTGTTTTTCACAGATACAGTTCCAACCGGAGGAATCTCGCTGGGCCGGGACATCATCTATCCGGTCTGCGCACCGGATATTGCAAACACGCTCAAAACGCCCGGCGATCTTGAAGGCCACACACTGATTCATGATGCCAGCTGGAAGGATGACTGGGAAAGCTGGCTTGCGGCGGCAGCAACCGGATTGACTTTCGGCACTTCGGGTCCGGCTTATTCGCTCTATGCGCTGGCGGTCGAAGAGGCACGCAACGGGGCCGGCGTCCTGATCGGCCACGAGGTGCTGGTGCGTCCCATGATCGAGCGGGGAGAGCTGGTCATGCCATTCAACACGATTGTTGAACTGCCCCGAGTACTGGCGCTCGAAACGGCGCCCGCCATGCGCGGCAGGGCGGATTTGGGAACAGCAATCCGCATTCTGTCCGAATAAGGCAAACCCTACATGTTCGGGCCCTACATGTTCGGGTAGACAGGCCCTTCGCCGCCCTGGGGCGGAACCCAGTTGATATTCTGGTTCGGGTCCNNTCCTTGATGTCGCAGGTCTTGCAGTGCACGCAGTTCTGGAAGTTGACCACGAACTTCGCGCCATCGAGATTACCCTCGCCATTGAGGATGGTGTCGCCATTGGCATCGACCCACTCATAGACACCGGCCGGGCAATAGCGGCTGGAAGGCCCAGCGAATTCCTCCAATTCGGAATCGTGCTGCAACTGCACGTCCTTCACATGCAGATGGCAGGGCTGCTCCTCGGCATGGTTGGTGTTCGACAGGAATACCGAGGAAAGCCGGTCGAAGGTGAGCTTCCCGTCCGGGCGGGGATAATCGATCTTGCTGTATTTCGAGGCCGGTTCCAGCGCCGCATAATCCGGCTTGCCGTGGCTCATCGTGCCGAAGGGCGACCAGCCGAACAGCGTGTTGAGCCACATGTCGATGCCACCCAGAACGATGCCAATCTTGGTACCGTATTTCGACCACAGCGGCTTGGCGTTGCGAACGCGCTTGAGATCCTTGCCGATTTCGCTCTGGCGCCAGGCTTCGTCATAAGCGGTCAGTTCGTCCTGCTCACGGCCGGCAGCAATCGCTTCCGCGACGTTTTCTGCCGCCAGCATGCCCGAGAGCATGGCATTGTGAGAGCCCTTGATGCGCGGCACGTTCATGAAGCCTGCCGAACAGCCGATCAGCGCGCCGCCCGGGAAGCAGAGCTTGGGCACGGACTGCCAGCCACCCTCGGTAATCGCGCGCGCGCCATAGGCGATGCGCTTCGCACCCTCGAAGGTTGGCGCGACGGCAGGATGGGTCTTGAAGCGCTGAAATTCCTCGAACGGGAAGAGATAGGGGTTTTTGTAATTGAGGTGCACCACATAACCCACCACGACCTGGTTGTTTTCCAGGTGATAGAGGAAGGACCCGCCGCCGGTATTGTTGTCGAGCGGCCAGCCGAAAGCGTGCTGCACCAACCCTTCCTTGTGTTTTTCGGGATCGACTTCCCACAGTTCCTTCATGCCGAGGCCGAATTTCTGAGGCTCGCGACCCTCGGAAAGCTCGAACTTGTTGATCAGCTGCTTGGCAAGCGACCCGCGCACGCCCTCGCCGATCAGCACGTATTTGCCGTGCAGTTCCATGCCGCGCTCGAAGTTCGGACCGGGCTTGCCGTCCTTGTCGAGGCCCATGTCGCCGGTGGCAACACCATAGACCTCACCCTTGTCGTTGTAGAGGATTTCTGCTGCGGCGAAGCCTGGATAGATCTCCACGCCCATCGCCTCGGCACGGCCTGCAAGCCAGCGGCAGACATTGCCAAGGGAAACGATGTAATTGCCGTGGTTGTTCATCAGCGGCGGCAGGCCGAAATTGGGCAGGCGGAAGCGGCCGGACTTTGTCAGGAAGAAGAACTGGTCATCCTTGACCGGAACCTTGAAGGGGTGATCGGCGTCTTCCTGCCAGTCGGGAATGAGCTTGTTGATGGCGACAGGATCGACCACGGCGCCGGAAAGGATGTGAGCGCCCACTTCGGGGCCTTTTTCCAGCACGACGATCTGAAGATCGGCATTGATCTGCTTGAGGCGGATGGCGGCGGCAAGGCCCGCAGGACCGGCGCCGACAATCACCACATCAAATGGCATGCTCTCGCGCTCGGGCAGGGCTTCTGTTTCGGTGCTTACTTCGTTTTCCACTGCAATATCCCTCATCCTCATCGCCGGTATTTTACGGAAAACCGGCTTTTCGGGTTCATCCGGCCCGTAGTAGCCGAACATTTCCGCTGCATAAAGCCCTCAATGCGAAGCGT
>JAGRLQ010000135.1:494-8142 GCA_020441735.1 Nitratireductor sp. | reverse complement strand
GCCGCCGCCATGCCGTGTTCGCGGATACCGTAATGGATGAAGCGGCCGGAGAAATCATCCGGGGTGATCGGCGGGGTGTCTTCGGTCTTGGTGTTGTTGGAGCCGGTCAGATCGGCCGAGCCGCCGATGGTTTCCGGTACCACCTTGTTGATGGTCTTCAGCACGGCTTCCGAGGATTTGCGGCTCGCCATGGTAGGTTTTTCACTGGCAAGCTGCTGTTTGAGTTCCGCCATCGCATCGGCGAACTGGGCGGGCAGGTCACCGCGCATGCGGCGCTCGAACTGGCCCTTGACCTCCGGGTCGAGCGAGGCAAGCTGCTTGTCCCACTCCTTGCGTTTCTGGCCTGAGCGCAGGCCGGCAATGCGCCAAAGATCGAGGATTTCGGTATCAACCTTGAAGGGCGCACTTTTCCAACCCAGCGCGTCGCGGGTAGCAGCAATCTCGTCGTCGCCGAGCGGTGCGCCGTGAACGCCGGAGGTTCCCGCCTTATTGGGAGAACCGTAACCGATCACCGTCTTGCAGGCGATCATGGTCGGCTTGGCGGAAGCCTTGGCCTTTTCGATGGCTTCTGAAATTTCCGCATGCTTGTGGCCGTCGACGCGCAGCACGTTCCAGCCTGAGGCCTTGAAGCGCGCCATCTGGTCAGTCGAGTCAGACAGGGAGACCTTGCCGTCGATGGTGACGTTGTTGTCGTCCCAGAACACGATCAGCTTGTTGAGCTTGAGATGACCGGCAAGGGAGATTGCCTCCTGGGAAATGCCTTCCATCAGGCAACCGTCGCCCACCAGGCAGTAGGTATAGTGATCAATCAGATCGCTGCCGAACTCGTCCGCCAGCTTGCGTTCGGCGATCGCCATGCCGACCGCATTGGCGATGCCCTGGCCGAGCGGGCCGGTGGTGGTTTCAATACCGGCGGCGTGGCCGTATTCGGGATGGCCGGCGGTTTTCGAGCCGAGCTGGCGGAAATTCTTGATTTCCTTGATGTCGATGTCCTCGTAACCGAGCAGGTAGAGGGCCGAATAAAGCAGCATGGAGCCGTGGCCCGCCGACAGAACAAACCGGTCGCGGTCGGCCCAGCCGGGTTCCTTGGGGTCGAACTTCATGTGTTCGGTAAACAGGACGGTGGCGATGTCGGCTGCCCCCATGGGCAGGCCGGGGTGGCCGGAATTGGCTTTTTGTACCGCGTCCATTGAAAGGAAGCGGATTGCGTTTGCCATTTCTGGCAGTTTCGCCTTGTTGTTTTTCATCACTAACCGTGCCGTTGGAGAAGGAATACTGACTTGGTTTCGGAGACTGCTTCGGAATTGGCGCTGGCAACAGGCTCAGCGGACCGGCTTTACCAACTTGCTTTGACCGCACCGGCAGACTGCCTTGAAATTCGCGCGAACTCTTAACAGGTGGTTTGACGGAGTCAATCACATGTCGGTGGCACGCCGGAAGGGTATCTGTCACATGCGGAGGGGCTTTTTACCCTGCTGTCTGGCGTCTTGTTTCGCTGAAATGATCCACAGCGTCACAGGCGGTTTTGAACAGGGGCAAGACTGACTGATTGACGTTTTCTTTGTCCAGCGTCTAATGTTTCAGCGGTAACCGATTGTCATTGTGGCGATTCGTTGGGTTCTGGTATTGCGGAAGGACCGGTGGCGCCGGAGCGGGCAGGAATTCGGGAAGGCGGCGTCCGGACTGGTCTTGAATAACGGGGATCGATGAGCGGCAAACTCATGCCATCGCTGGAGAAACTGGCAAGCGCTGTTTCCGCGCTCGAAGAGGCTGTGGATGTACGCCTGGACCGCGAGGCTGCCCTGACGGGCGCGGAGGCCGAAGTCCAGCGCATGGGCGCCGACAGGGCAAGGCTGGCTGAATCCCTCGACAATGCCGAAGCACGCGCCCAGCAGCTCGAAAGTGCCAACCGGGAGGTCTCCCGGCGGCTGGTCGATGCCATGGAATCCATCCGCAGTGTTCTCGACCGCAGCGGCGACCCACAGGAGTAAAGCGTTTCATGGCCAGTGTGAGCGTCACCATCAACGGCAAGAACTACCGTATGGCCTGTGAGGAAGGGCAGGAGCCCCATCTCATATCTCTTGCTGAAAAGCTCGACTCCTATGTCGGCCAGTTGAAGGGCTCCTTCGGCGAGATCGGCGATCAGCGGCTGACGGTGATGGCTGGCATCATGGTGACCGACGAACTCGTCGAGATGGAAAAGAAGATGGCCAAGCTCGAAAACGAGCTTGCCTCCTATCGCGACAAGACCTCCAGTGCCGAACAGGCTGCCAGCGCCAGCGAAGAGGAAGCAGCGAAGAAGGTTGCGGAGATCGCCGCCAAGCTCGGCGAACTGGCGCAAAAGCTTTCCGGCAAGGCAAAGGCCGCAAGTTAAGGCAGACGGCGCTGCCTGCCGGGAATTGCCATCTGTGCAATATGATACATTCGATGTGCCAGCTGACGGCTACAACCGGTGAAGGCAGCAGTGCTGTCATCGGGGCTTCTTGGGGCACTACAAGGAGCACAACAATGCACAGAATTCTTCATCTTGCGACGGCAACTGCCGTACTCACCACAACCCTGACAATACATGCACCCAGCGCGTTTGCCGGCGGGGGCTTTGCCCCACAGGGTATCCAGCCCTGCTTCGATCTGGGCGGCTGTCCGCCTCCGGCACCGCCTGCACCTCCTGCGCCTCCTGCTGGTGGTGGTGGAAATGGCGGCCTCGGCGGCTTCGGTGCCGGCCTTGTCGGCGGCATGATCGGCGGCGCGCTGATCAACGGCCTGAACCAGCCTCAGACCGTGGTGGTCCAGCAGCCGCCCGTCATGGTTCAGCCGGTTCCGCAACCCATGCCGCAACCCATGCCTCAGCCAATGCCGCAACCGGTGATGGCTGGTGGCGATGCCCATGTGCAGTACTGCATGGCCAAGTACAAGTCGTACAAGATCCCGACCAACACCTACACCTCGTATAGCGGCGTGATCAAACCCTGCGTCTCGCCTTATATGTAGGCGATGATGTCAGACCGTCTCAATCCGGCTCCCTTGAATGGGGAGCCGGATTTTTCTGGTCAGGCGATGGTGTCGCAAACAAAGCGGTTCTGTTCGCGCATTTGGCTCTGGCGGCAGTGCGATGTTCGCATTATATGTGTGGCCGGCGGGCTGCGTGGTACGTGGGACAAACTATCCCCGGGGCCTTACCGATCCTTAAGGGAGCTGTCCCTGACCGGGCTCGTGGGCCCGGATACACGGCACCCACCTACTTTGTAGGTTCCCGGGATCGAAAACGTCTCACGGCCAAGGCGGCTCGTCCCTTCTTTTCCGGGACCGGCATTCTACAGACGTGGCGCGGTCTATGCCTCGCCACGATACAGGCGTGGAGGAAGGGATGGAGCGCAAGCAGGAAAAGGCGGGGCTTCGGGAAGAAGCGCTTGCCCGGCGCGATGCGATCGATGCGGTGAGCCGCATCGAGTTCAGCCTGAAGGCAGCCGAAATTGCGGCAGACCATCTCAAAACCGAGCCCGGCATGGTGGTATCCGGTTTCTTTCCGATCCGTTCGGAGATCGATGCGCGGCCGCTGATGGATACTCTGCGCCAGCGGGGCGCTCGGCTGTGCCTGCCTGTAGTGCTTGACAAGACAACCATCGTCTTTCGTGAACTGGTGCGTGGCGCCGAACTCGTGCCGACGGGTTTTGGAACCAGTGGACCGGGCGAAGACGCGCCGGTGCTTGATCCGCAACTGCTGATCATGCCGCTGTCGGTATTCGATCGCCAGGGCGGGCGGATCGGCTACGGCGCGGGTCATTACGACCGGGCGATTTCCCGCCTTCTGGCAAAGGGCATGGCGCCAAGACTTGAAGGATTTGCCTTCTCCTGCCAAGAAGTAGACAGGGTGCCGGTCGAGGACCACGACCAGCCGCTCGATGCCATCATCACCGAACGCGAGTATATCGTGACAGGCCGGTGAGGCGGCCTGCAAAGAAAAAAGAACTCACCGGGGCGGGCACGAAGGACAGTTCATGCGTTTGCTTTTTCTCGGAGACATGGTGGGCCGAAGCGGCCGCGAGGCCGTATTCGAACAATTGCCGGACCTCATTCAGTCTCTCAAGACCGATTTCGTCATCGTCAACGGCGAGAATGCCGCCAACGGTTTCGGCATTACCCAGTCGATCCTCGATGCAACCATCGAGGCAGGCGCCGATGTCATGACGACCGGCAACCATGTCTGGGACCAGAAGGAGGCACTTTCCTTCGCCAGTCAGGAAGAACGTTTCCTGCGCCCGGCCAACTACCCTGCCGGCACGCCGGGGCGGGGCGTCAATGTCTATGAAGCGCGCAACGGTGCCCGAGTCATGGTGATGAACATCATGGGACGGGTGTTCATGCATCCCGAGCTGGACGATCCGTTTGCCTGTGTGGAAGCGATCCTGGCTGATGGCCCGCTGGGTTCTGCCGCCGATGTGGTGTTTGTCGATTTTCACGGCGAAGCGACGTCGGAAAAGATGTGCTTTGCCCATTTCGTCGATGGCCGGGTCAGTGCCGTGGTCGGTACACATACCCATGTGCCGACAGCCGACCACCAGATTCTCAATGGCGGCACGGCCTATCTTTCCGATGCCGGCATGTGCGGTGACTATGATTCCTCACTGGGCATGGACAAGGAAGAGCCCATAAACCGGTTTGTCTCCAAAATCCCCAAGGGCCGCTTCGAGCCAGCAGCAGGCGAGGCGACACTCTCGGGTGTCGGAATCGAAATCGACGACAAGACGGGCCTTGCCACGTATATCTCACCGCTGCGGATCGGTCCCCGGCTGGAAAATGTCATGCCGTGGTAGGGAAAGCGCAGATTGCGCTTGATTTCGGCAGAGGCTGACGCAACTGTGCTTCGGGGCACGGCAAAGTTTTCTTCAGCAGGAGATATGCATGCGCCCTGGTGCCTCAATTTTTCATTCCGTCACTCTGACGCTCTGTTGTGCGGTGCTGTCTCTTGCGCCGTCTACAGCTGGTGCGGCCTGGTTTCCGGCGCTGCAGGCAGTTTCCGGTCGCGCCGGGCCTGCTGACGTCATCCGGGTACAGGGCAATGCCGTCAATGCAATGAACGTGACGGAGGTCCACTTTCCGACCGGGCGTTATGTTCAGCTGCCCAATGGCATGTGGCAGGAATACGGGCCGGAGGGTGCTTACGGCCAGTTGCAGGAGACCCGCCGCAACGAGCACTCGATCTTTCTCTATGATCCGTCGAGCAATGTCGATTTTCAACTCAATGTGCAGAACCGGCAGATTTTCTTTCACAACCGCGCCAATGGCAGTAACGGACCGGGCGATCCCATCACACAGGTCATTGTTCGCCAGTCGGCACCGCAGATCGGTAATGCCATCAGCGAGCAGCGTTTCAACTATTCCTGCAACAACGGCATCAATATCGAGGCTCGTCTGGTGACCGAGGGTGGACGCCGAACCCTGTTTGCCCGCAATGCCGGTGCCGCCAGAGAGGTGCAATTGAATGGCCAACCCAATGGAGCGGTCTATATGGGCGGAAACTTCCAGTGGCAGGGTGCTCCCGGTCAGGGGCAGGTGACGATCTTCGAAGGCGGCAATCCGGTCACCTGCTTTCTGCGCTGATGGCTTTGCGCCGGCAGGCCTGAATGCCGCACTCATCACAAACGGAGTAATTTGATGCCTGTTTTTTGCCGTCTGGCCGCCGCGCTGGCAATCGTGCTGATGACAGTTTCGACAGCCACGGCGCAGTTCCCGCCCGACATGGGCTGGCACTACAGCCAGTTTACCGATGCCCAGAACCAGGGACGGATGACGTCGATGGCGACGCTCGGTGTTCCCGAGACGGATTACGTGCTGGGCCATGCGCGCTGTTTTGCAGGTTCCACTGCGGGGCTGCCGATGCTGGAAATTGCCGCCGATACGGGCGGAGCAGCAGAGGGTACGCCGATCGGCATCGAGTTTCAGGCCGATGCCGGACCGATGTTCTATCAGGGCACTGCCAAGGCCGCGCAATCGGAGGAAGACTATACGGGTGTGCGTGTTGAGCTCGATATGAACGATCCGCTGTGGCAGGTGCTGATGCGGATGAACCGGATCACCTACCGGGTCAACGGCAATGCAGTGGAAATTCCGCTGCGCGGCAGCCGCCAGGCACTTTCCGCCCTGCTGGCAGACTGCCAGGTCTTTCATGGCAACTTCAATCCGAATGGCGGTGGGCAGACCGTGCAGCCAACCCAGCCTGCTGCGCAACCATTCGATCCGCGCTGGGCGACCTGCGACCAGTTGAGCGGGCAGGTCTCGCAGAATTCCGAGGTGCCCGTCAACATGACCTTCGTCAATCAGAGCGATGGTTTCCGGGCTGTCTACTGGATCGGGTTCGATGGTCAGCCGAAGCAGTATGCAACGCTCAACCCGGGCGAAGAGTTCGCGATCAGCACGTTCATGACCCATCCGTGGATGTTCACCGACGGGCCGGGCAACTGCATCGAGATGTTCATGCCGCAGCCGGGAATTTCGGTTTTCAACATCACCGCGCCGGGCCGGGATTTCGGGCCAGAATAGTCCGGTACATTCCATGCCAAAGAAAAACCCGCCGGCACTGCCGGCGGGTTTTGCGTTTTCAACGATGCCTGAATGCTCAGACGTCTCTCTTGCGTACCTCGTTAAGACCAATGACGAGGCTGAAGCACATCGCCAGAAGCACGATGGTGAAGGGGAAGCCGGTTGAGACGGCCATCGCCTGAAGCGCGGTGAGAGCTCCGGCGCCGCCGACCAGCAGCAGGGTCGCTGCCACCACGCCCTCAAACGTGCACCAGAAGACGCGCTGTGCGACCGGTGCATCGGTCTTGCCCCCGGCAGTGATCGTATCGATCACCAGGGAACCCGAGTCCGAGGAAGTGACGAAGAATACCAGCACCAGCACGATACCCAGGAAGGAGGTGATACCGGCAAGCGGCAATGGCTTGAGCATCTCGAACAGTTTCAATTCAAGCGCTGCATCCTTTACCGGTGCTGCTGCATCCTGCATTACCTGGTGAATTGCGGTGCCACCGAAGGCGCCCATCCAGACCACGCAAACGAGCGTCGGGATGATGATCACGCAGAACACGAACTCCCGCACGGTGCGGCCACGCGAGACGCGGGCGATGAACATGCCGACAAAGGGCGACCAGGAGATCCACCAGGCCCAGTAGAAGGCGGTCCAGCCCTGGGAGAAATTGGTGTCTTCACGGCCAAACGGCATGGAGAGCGGGATCAGGTCCTTGATGTAGGCTGCACCGCCGGAGAAGATCGTCTCCATGATCGTACCGGTTGGGCCGACCAGGATGATGAACAGCAACAGCAGCGCTGCCAGGGCGATGTTGATTTCCGACAGAACCTTGACGCCGCCGTCCAGCCCGCGCAGCACCGAAATCAGCGCCAGTCCGGTAATTGCAGTGATCAGCAGCACGCGGGCGACATTGCCGTTGCCCCAGCCGAACAGGTAGTTGAGACCTGCGAGCGCCTGCTCGGTACCGAAGCCGAGTGAGGTGGCCAGACCGAACAGTGTGGCGAAGACCGCCAGAATGTCGATGATATGGCCCCACCAGCCCCATATCCTGTCACCGAGGATCGGATAGAAGGCTGAGCGCAGGGTCAGCGGCAGTCCGCGGTTGAAGGAAAAGAATGC
>JAGRLQ010000135.1:0-446 GCA_020441735.1 Nitratireductor sp. | reverse complement strand
GCCATGCCGAGGTTGCGGGCAGCGGTCGGATCGCCGGCAGCCGCGCCAAGCGGTGCCCAGTCGGTGCGTGCTCCGCCATCCAGGGCAGTGCCGCCCAAAGAGGATGCATAGTGTGACATCGGCTCCGAAACGCCGAAGAACATCAGGCCGATGCCCATACCGGCAGCAAACAGCATGGCAAACCAGCCGGAGTAGCCGTAATCAGGCTTTGCATCGTGGCCGCCCAGGCGGATTTTGCCGTATGGCGTCACCATGAGAAAAATGCAGAGCAGCACGAAGATGTTGGCGGCTCCGAGGAAGAACCAGTCGAAGGTCGAAGTCAGGAATGGCCGCAGCCAGCCGAAGAACTCGGTTGCTTCAGCCTGAAACATCAGGGTGACCAGCACAAAGGCGACGATCGCCAGGCCGGAAATCATGAAGACCGGATTGTGGATGTCGAGCCCGAA
>JAGRLQ010000134.1 GCA_020441735.1 Nitratireductor sp. | reverse complement strand
AACATGCCGCAAAATGGCCGATTTCCTGCTCTTTGTGGGTTTGCAGCGGGTTCGGGCTGCATTTGCGGCTGACTGGAGCAGATTTGGCCCAAGAAAGAACACGCTTTGCCGGAAACAACGTCCAATTCCTGACGCCGGTGCAGGCGCTTGATCGGGTGTGGTATTGCTTAAAACGGCAATTGAGGCCAATGGAGAAGAATCACTTGCCACAAAACGGTGCATTTGCGCCCGGTACGCCGTTTTTCAGCCGTTTCGTTTGGGGCATGTTGAAACAAAGTATGCTACTGATTCGAGCGATGCGGACACCCTTTTTCCCAGTACGGCCAAACTTCAAACCCATGCGAATCAGGCCAATGGCCGGTTTGCTTGCCCTTGCCGTATCGGCGGGCCTGGTGATGGCTCTGGTGCCAAATGCCGAAGCGCAGGGTGTGATGAAGTCCCGTTTCGGCGAATGGGCCCTTGTCTGCGACACCCCGCCGGGGGCATCGGGCGAGCAATGTGCGCTGGTGCAAAACGTGGTTGCCGAAGACCGTCAGGAAATGGGGCTTTCGGTTGTTGTGTTGCGAACAGCTGACCGCAAGTCGGAACTGCTGCGGGTACTGGCGCCGCTTGGCGTGCTGCTGCCGAACGGGCTGGGCCTCTACATCGACGACAAGGAAATCGGCAACGCCTTCTTTACCCGCTGCTTCAACGATGGCTGCTATGCCGAAGTTGTGCTGGAGGACAAGCTTGTCGAGGCGCTGAAAAGCGGCAGCACCGCCACCTTCATCGTCTTCCAGACGCCGGAAGAAGGCATCGGCATTCCGATCGACCTGAGCGGTTTCGGCGACGGCTTTGCCGCCCTGCCCTGATTTTCCCGCTGTTGATCGATCTTCACGATTGCCCCGCAGCGGTTGAACGCGGTGGCAGCCTTGCCATATTATCACTCACGACTAATCAGCGCGGCGGATTGCAGCCCAAACGCAACCCAAACACTGGCGGAGTTTTCAAGACATGGATTCCCTCATTTCCCTGTTCGACGCCGAAAAGACGGCGCTGGAGCGGCAACTGGCCGATACGCTCAAGGGCTGCGATGACGGGGAGCTCTATCTCGAATACGCCCAGTCGGAGCACCTTGCCTTCGACAACGGCAAGCTGAAGGTCGGCAGTTTCAACACCGATCAGGGCTTCGGGCTGCGGGCAGTGGCAGGTGAGGCAGCGGCTTACGCCCATTCCGGCGAACTCTCGCTTGCCAGTCTCAAGCGTGCCAGTGATGCGGTTGCCACCATACGCGGCGGCTATGAGGGCCACTATGCCGATGCGCCACAGCGCACCAACCGGCATCTTTACGGCGAGATCAATCCGCTGGCCGAACCGGGATTCGAGCAGAAGGTGAAGCTGCTGCAGGAGATCGATGCCTATGCGCGGGCTGCCGATCCAAGGGTACGACAGGTCAGCGCCTCTCTCGGCGCAAGCTGGCAGGTGGTTGAATTGCTGCGTGCCGATGGCCACTGGGTGCGCGATGTGCGGCCCATGGTGCGGGTCAATGTCAGCGTCGTCGTCGGTGATGGCGACCGTCAGGAGACCGGAAGCCACGGCATGGGCGGGCGCAAGGGCTTCGGCGAATTCATTGCCGAGGACAGCTGGCAGCATGCTGTCGACGATGCGCTGCGCCAGGCACTGGTCAATCTGGAAGCCGTTCCGGCACCTGCCGGCACGTTCGATGTGGTGCTCGGTCCCGGCTGGCCCGGCGTCATGCTGCACGAGGCGGTCGGCCACGGTCTCGAAGGCGATTTCAACCGCAAGAAGACATCAGCCTTTTCCGGTCTGCTGGGCGAACAGGTTGCCGCAAAGGGCGTGACCGTGGTTGATGACGGCACAATTGCCGAGCGGCGCGGCTCGCTGACCATTGATGATGAGGGCACGCCGACCAACCGCACCGTGCTGATCGAGGACGGCAAGCTCATCAATTACATGCAGGATCGCCAGAACGCACGGTTGATGGGCATGGAGCCGACCGGTAATGGCCGTCGCCAGTCGCACGCCCACCAGCCGATGCCGCGCATGACCAACACCTACATGCTGGGCGGCGAACATGAGCCCGAAGAGATCATCGCTTCGGTGAAGGACGGCATCTACGCCGTCTCCTTCGGCGGCGGGCAGGTCGATATCACTTCCGGCAAGTTCGTCTTCAACTGCACGGAAGCCTACCGCATCCGCGACGGCAGGAAGGCAGAACCGATCAAAGGCGCCAACCTCATCGGGTCCGGCCCGCCGGCAATGAAGCGGGTTACCATGGTCGGCAACGACATGGCACTCGACAACGGCATGGGCATGTGCGGCAAGAATGGCCAGTCGGTGCCTGTCGGCGTCGGCCAGCCGACCCTGCGCATGAACGAGGTCACCGTTGGAGGCACCGGAGTTTGAGAGAAAGCCGGACACGGTGTTTTGAACGCTGTGTCCTGCCAAGCCTTCTTGATTGCAACGGCATAAGACGGCATCCTCCAAGGCGAGGGGAATATCTGTAACGGAGGAAGCCATGAACGAGCATGCCCCGATTGCCGCAGGCCGCATGAAGGCCAGCGATTTCGACCCCGAACTGCTGGAGATTTTCGACGGTTATGTGCACGGCCACATCACCAAGCGGGAATTTTTGAAGCAGGCCGAACGCTTTGCCGTTGGTGGCGTGACCGCCGCCATGCTGCTGACCATGCTGTCGCCCAATTATGCCTGGGCGCAACAGGTGCCGGAGGACGATGCCGCTGTCACCAATGAGTGGATCGAGTACGAGTCACCGGAAGGCCATGGCACGATTAAGGCCTATCTCTCGAAACCCGCCGGAGCGGACGGCAAGCTGCCCGCCGTGCTGGTGGTGCATGAGAACCGCGGCCTCAATCCCTACATCCAGGACGTCAACCGCCGCATGGCCAAGGCAGGCTTCATGGCTCTCGCGCCCGACGGGCTGACGCCGAAAGGCGGCTATCCCGGCACGGATGATGAAGGCCGCGCAATGCAGAAGGAACTCGACCCGGCAAAGCTGATGTCGGATTTCTTCGCCGCAACCGAACATCTGCTGACTCGGGAAGACGGCACTGGAAAGGTCGGCTGCGTCGGCTTCTGCTATGGCGGCGGGGTGTGCAACGCACTTGCGGTTGCCTTCCCCGAGCTTTCAGCCTCCGTGCCCTTTTATGGCCGCCAGGCAAGTGCCGCCGATGTGCCGAAGATCAATGCGCCTTTGATGCTGCATTACGGCGCGCTGGATGAACGGATCAATGCGGGCTGGCCGGATTACGAGGCGGCGCTTAAGGCAAACGGCAAGACCTATGAAGCCTTCATCTATGAAGGCGCCAACCACGGCTTCCACAACGACACGACGCC
>JAGRLQ010000133.1 GCA_020441735.1 Nitratireductor sp. | reverse complement strand
CAGTTGGACCGGCGGAAGGTGCAGGGCACCTGCCGCAATACAATTGGAGCAACACGGAGGTTGTCATGCTCAATACACAAACGGCTACGCTTTCCCTTTCCGCTTCGCAACGGATCGTAACGGCAGTTTTTGCCGGCCTGCTTGGCGGGTTCCTGCTTTATGGCGCAGCATTCGCCCATTCCGATCTGCTGCACAACGCGGCCCACGACACGCGCCACGCGATCGTCGCTCCCTGCCACTGAGCGAACCCATGCTGACAAGAATTCTGCTGGCCGCGATTTTCGCGGGCATGGCTGCAGGCGTATTCGCTACAGCCGTGCAATCCTGGCGTGTGGTTCCGCTTATCCTTGAGGCCGAGCGCTATGAAGACGCCGGCGACACGGGCGGGGCGCATACGCACTCGCATGGTGAAACGGCCGAGAGCGAGACGGCCATGCCTGAGGGGGCCGAACCGCAAGAGTCTTGGGCGCCGGAGGACGGCGCCGAGCGCACCTTCTATACCGGGCTTGCCAATGTTGTTGTTGGCGTCGCCTATTCGCTGCTGCTGACGGCGGCTGTCCTTGCGCTCAACCAGTCGATCACCCCTGTGAGTGGCCTGTTGTGGGGCGCTGCCGGATTTGCCGTCTTCGTGCTGGCGCCGAATTTCGGCCTGCCGCCGGAATTGCCGGGCATGCCGGCAGGTGATCTCGTACAGCGCCAGATCTGGTGGCTTGCTACAGTAGTCTGCACGGCGGGCGGACTTTATCTCTTTGCCTTTCGCAGAACCCTGCCGCTGATGCTGCTCGGTGTTGCGCTGATCGTGGCGCCCCATGTCTGGGGTGCGCCGCAGCCCATCGAGCATGAATCGGCGGTTCCGGCGAACCTTGCTGCTGAATTCGTGATCTCGACGATTGTCGCCTCGGCGCTGTTCTGGCTGTTTCTGGGCGGGGTGCTTGGCTACCTGTTCCAGCGGGCAGCCCGGCAGGAATCGGCAAGCGCCTGATCATGGCTGGCGGAGAACCCCAACCGCAAAGCATGCTGGTTCTCGGCGGTGCGCGCTCGGGCAAGAGCCGCTTTGCAGAGGAACTGGTGCTGGCGAGCGGGCTGGCGCCATTCTATGTGGCCACCGGCAGGGCGCTCGATGACGAGATGCGCGAGCGTATCGACAAGCACCGCGAACAACGTGGCAAGGCATGGGAAACGGTGGAAGAGCCGCTGGCGCTCGCCGATGCGGTGCTGCAGACGGCGCTGCCCGGCCGCATCCTGCTGGTCGATTGCCTGACACTGTGGATCACCAATCTGATGATGGCGGAAGCTGACGTGCTGCGTGAGTGCGAAAGCCTGATCGCGGCGCTGGACAGCATTCAGGCGCCGATCGTCTTCGTCAGCAACGAGACCGGCCTCGGCATCGTGCCGGAAGATGCCATGGCGCGTCAGTTCCGCGATCTTGCCGGCATCGTCAACCAGCGTATGGCGAAGCGCTGCGAAACGGTCTGGCTCGTTGCCGCCGGTCTGCCCCTGAAACTCAAGCCGCAGGTGTAAACCTGCAAGGACAAGATTGATGTCCATGACCGACAGTCAGAAAATTCCTGCAACCGTGATCACCGGTTTTCTCGGCGCCGGCAAGACCACGCTGATCCGCAATCTTTTGCAAACCGCGAACGGCAAGCGCATCGCGCTGATCATCAACGAGTTCGGCGATCTCGGTGTCGATGGCGAGGTGCTGAAGGGTTGCGGGGAAGAGACCTGTTCGGAAGACGATATCGTAGAACTCACCAATGGCTGCATCTGCTGTACGGTGGCGGACGATTTCGTGCCGACCATGACGGCATTGCTCGAGCGCGAGCGCAGGCCCGATCACATCGTCATCGAAACGTCCGGTCTGGCGCTGCCACAGCCGCTGGTCAGTGCTTTCAACTGGCCGGAAATCCGCGAACGTGTGACGGTCGATGGTGTGGTGACGGTGGTCGATGCCAGGGCGGTGGCCGATGGCCGCTTTGCTTCCGATGTCGACAAGGTCAAAGCCCAGCGGGAAGCAGACGAGGCGCTCGACCATGAAAGCCCGCTGGAGGAATTGTTCGAGGACCAGATCACCTGTGCCGACATGATCATTCTCAACAAGGCGGACCTCGTTGACGATGCCGCACTCGACCGGCTGCAGGGCGAAGTCGAAAGCGAGATCAAACGGGCGGTGAAAGTGGTTCGTGTCGCCAACGGGTCACTGCCGGCAGAGGTTCTGCTGGGGCTTGGCTCGGCAACCGAACTGGAAGTGCACAACCGCAAGTCCCATCACGAGATGGAACATGAGGCCTTCCACGCCGAGCACGGTGAGGATGCCGAGCACGAGCATCATCACGACCATGACGACTTCGAGAGTTTCGTTGTCGCCCTGCCGGAGGTTTCCTATCACAAGGGTGTGGCTGCGAGCCTTGCGCCGGTGATCGAAGCCCATGACGTCCTGCGGCTCAAGGGCTTTCTGGCAGTAAAGGACAAGTCGATGCGGCTGGTGGTTCAGGCTGTCGGCAACCGGATCGATACCTATTTCGACCGGGAATGGCAGGACGGTGAAACCCGCGAAAGCCGGCTGGTCGTGATCGGCCTTGAGGGCATCGACAGTGAGGCAATCGGCGAGGCGGTGAAGGCCGCGCTCCAGTAACGGGCGGCGGCGATGCACCTGCTGCTAGCCCAGAAAGGCGCGATCCAGGAAGGAGAGGAGGCTGTCGATCTCGGCCAGACGCCGGGCAAGATCGTCTTTCTCTCTGCCGCCGACACCGAGCTTGCAAGCCTGGCCGATGCGGCTTCGGCGGAAGAAATGACCGGACTGAGGCTTGCCAACTGGATGCTGCTTTCCCATCCGCTGTCGATCGACGTCTATGCCCGCGAGATCGTGGCCAAGGCGAAGCTCGTTATCGTGCGGCTGCTGGGCGGGCGGCGCTACTGGGAATACGGTGTTGAAACGCTGCATTCGACAGCGCGGGAAAAGGGCATTCAGCTTGCCTTCCTTCCGGGAGACGACAAGCCGGACCCGGAACTGATTGCTGCTTCCACCATCGAGCCTGCTCATGTGGAGCGGCTGTGGGCCTATCTGCTGGAAGGCGGGGTGCAGAACAGTTCAAACTTCCTTGCCTATTGCCGCCATCTGACCGGGGAGGGAGAAGCGCCGCCGGAGGCGGTACCGCTGCTCAAAGCAGGACTCTGGCATCCCGATACCGGCATTGCCGATCTTGTTGCGCTGCGGTCGAACTGGCAGGACGGCCAGCCGGTTGCCGCAATCTGCTTTTACCGTGCGCTGGTGCAGTCGGGCAGTTTGCAACCCATCGAGGCACTGGTTCGGGCGCTGGAGAAGCGCGGTCTCAACATGCTGCCCGTCTTCATTTCCTCGCTCAAAGATGAAGTCAGCCAGGAAACCGTTCGTCATGTCTTCGGCGAAGCGGCGCCTTCGGTGGTGCTTGCTTCCACAGGCTTTGCGGTTTCCTCGCCCACGGGCGAGAATACCGGCACGGTATTGGACGAGACCGGTGCTGTCGTGTTGCAGATCGTGCTTTCCGGCGGTTCGCTGGACGCCTGGCGGCAATCGGATCAGGGTCTTTCAGCCCGCGATCTCGCCATGAACGTGGCATTGCCGGAGGTCGACGGCCGGGTATTGTCGCGGGCCATCGCCTTCAAGACGGCCAGCCGCTTCGACGAGCGGGTGGAAGCCAATATCGTGCGGCACGAGGCGGAGCCTTCGCGCATCGGTTTCGTTGCCGATCTGGCTACCAACTGGGCAAGGCTGCGCAGTACGCCAGTGAACAATCGAAAGGCGGCGATCATACTCGCCAACTATCCCAACCGGGACGGGCGGCTGGGCAATGGCGTCGGCCTCGATACACCGGCAGGCACGGTAAAGGTGCTGCAGGCGCTTGCGGAAACCGGCTATTCGACAGGCGATCTGCCAGCCGATGGCGATGCGCTGATGCGGCATCTGCAGGAAGGGCCGACCAATGCAGGCAATGACGGGCGGGAAATCCGCGTCGTGCTGCCGCTTGCCGATTATGAAGCCTTTTTCGCAGATCTGCCGGAGAAAGTTCGAAATGAGATCACCAAACGCTGGGGCGATCCGGCAAACGATCCCTATTTCATCAAGGAGTGCGATGGCTTTGCCCTGCCGCTTTCGGTCAGCGGCAACATCGCCATCGGCATCCAGCCGGCGCGCGGCTACAACATCGACCCGACCGAGACCTATCATTCACCGGATCTCGTGCCGCCGCATGGCTATCTTGCCTTTTACTGCTGGCTGCGATGCGAATTCGGGGCGCAGGCCATTGTCCATATGGGTAAGCACGGCAATCTGGAATGGCTGCCGGGCAAGGCGCTGGCGCTTTCTGCGACCTGTTATCCTGAAGCCGTGCTCGGGCCGCTGCCGCATCTTTATCCGTTCATCGTCAATGATCCCGGCGAGGGCAGCCAGGCCAAGCGGCGGACCTCTGCCGTCATCATCGACCATCTGACGCCGCCGCTGACGAGAGCGGAAAGCTACGGGCCGCTGCGCGATCTCGAAGCGCTGGTCGATGAATATTATGACGCGGCGGGTAACGATCCGCGCCGGCTGCGGCTGCTGAAGAAGCAGATCCTCGATCTGATCGCCGATATCGGGCTCGATGCCGATGCAGGCATTGCCGAGGGTGATGGCGAGGATGTGAAGCTTGAAAAGCTCGACGGCTATCTGTGTGAGCTCAAAGAGATGCAGATCCGAGACGGGCTGCATGTTTTCGGCGAGGCGCCCAAAGACCGGCTGCTGACCGATCTGGCCGTCGCGCTGGTGCGTGTGCCGCGCGGTGACGGGCAGGGACCAAATGCCAGCCTGCAGCGGGCGATTGCGGCGGATTTCGAACTGCCTTTCGACCCCCTCGATTGCGACATGGCAAAGCCCTGGGAAGGCTCGAAGCCGGACGTTCTAGCAGGGGTTTCAGACGCGCCATGGCGCAGCCAAGGTGATACGGTGGAGCGCATCGAATTGCTGGCGGCAAACCTTGTTTCAGGTGAGGCTGATTGTGCTGTCGAATGGGAGAACACTTCCGCTGTTCTGTCGTATGCGCTTGAGCGCGTTTTACCGGATATTGAAGCCTGCGGCGAAAGCGAGATCGCCGGTCTGCTGGCGGGTCTTGAAGGGCGCTTCGTCAAACCCGGACCGTCCGGTGCGCCGTCGCGCGGACGCAATGACGTGCTGCCGACCGGCCGCAACTTCTTTTCCGTCGATAGCCGCGCCGTGCCGACCCAGACGGCCTGGCAGTTGGGCAGGAAGTCGGCGGAACTTCTGATCACCCGCTACCGGCAGGACCATGGCGAGTGGCCGACCTCTTTCGGTGTTTCGGCCTGGGGAACCGCCAACATGCGCACGGGGGGCGACGACATCGCCCAGGCGCTGGCGCTGATCGGGGCAAAGCCCGTGTGGGACAATCTCTCGCGCCGGGTAACTGGATACGAGATCATCACGTTGGCCGAACTCGGCAGGCCCAGGGTGGATGTGACGTTGCGCATTTCCGGTTTCTTCCGCGATGCGTTTCCCGCCCAGATCGAACTGTTCGACAAGGCAATCCGCGCGGTGGGAGCACTGGAGGAAAGCGAAAAGGACAATCCGGTTGCGGCCCGGATGCACAGGGAGGCAGCAGTTCTCGAAAGCGAGGGATTGCCGCCGGAGGAGGCGCGCCATCAGGCGGGTTATCGCATTTTCGGATCCAAACCCGGCGCCTATGGGGCGGGCCTGCAGGCGCTGATCGACGAGAAGGGCTGGCAGGAGCGGGGCGACCTTGCCAAGGCCTATCTCGCCTGGGGCGGCTATGCCTATGGTGCAAAGGATGCGGGCACCGAGCGGCACGAACGCTTCACCGAACGGCTCGCAGGGATGGAGGCCGTCATTCACAATCAGGACAACCGCGAACACGATCTGCTCGATTCCGACGACTACTATCAGTTCGAAGGCGGCATGACGGCAGCGGTGGAGCATGTTTCCGGTAAATTGCCGACGGTCTATCACAACGATCATTCCCGGCCCGAGCGCCCGGTGGTTCGTGCGCTGGAAGAAGAGATCGCCCGGGTGGTGCGTGCACGCGTGATCAATCCGAAGTGGATCGAGGGCGTGATGCGCCACGGTTACAAGGGCGCCTTCGAGATGGTGGCGACGGTCGACTATCTGTTTGCGTTTTCGGCCACCACGGGTGCGGTCGCCAACCATCATTTCGAGCTGGTCTATGAAGCCTATCTAGCAGACGATACGGTTCGGGAATTTCTCGAAGCGGCAAACCCCGCCGGATTGAAGGAAATGGCGGATCGTTTTCTCGAAGCTGAGGAACGCGGCTTGTGGACACCGCGCTCCAATTCGGCGAAGTTCCTGCTGGAAGCCTTGGCTGGCGGAAAGGAAGCGGCAAGATGAGTGTGAAACCCCTGCTTAATGCGTTTCGCGACTATCTTTCCTTGCGGGACGAACCTGTCATGCGCGAATGGCTGGACGGGTTCGACTGGAATCTTTCCGAGCGCAATCTCGTTCCCAAAACCTATTCAGCCTGCCGGTTTCTGATCGCGGCACAGGACCATGCCGGGCGGGCGGAAGCAGCCTTGCTTTCCCGGCTGATTGAGGTTTCCGGCCAGGTGCAGTGGCAGCAGATGTATACGGCAGAGGATTTCGGCCAGAGCTTCCTCGACAACTACACCCATATGGAACTGATCGGTCCTGAAGGCCATTTCATGAGCGATGAGATCGCTGCCGGACTGGTCATCTACGGGCCCGGTCTCGACTACCCCGACCACTGGCACATGGCCGAGGAGATCTATATCCCGCTCACCCATGATGGCCTGTGGAGTGCCGATGGTGCACCGCTTACAGCCAGAAAGGCGGGAACTTTCATCTTTCACGAATCGAACATGCGCCATGCCATCAGGGCAGGCAGAGCACCGCTGGTTGCCCTGTGGGTGTGGCGCAATGGCGATCTTCGCCAGAAGGCAGACTATTGAGGAAACGGCATGGCTGAAAAATCCGACAAGCTGAAAAGCATGAGCGAGGAAGAACTCGACGCGCGCCACGCAGAGAAAATGAAGAAGAAGAAGGCGGCGCG
>JAGRLQ010000132.1 GCA_020441735.1 Nitratireductor sp. | reverse complement strand
GGACCACTCAAGTGGGGCTGATCATGGCGAGAGCACGGTTGAGTGAAGCGGACAAACAAAAACTGGGCACGCGCATGGCAGCCCGCAGAGGGCTGACTTCCTGCGGGTGAAGCATGAACGAAGGGTTTTGCGGCTGCTGACTTGCGGCCGTCAGGAACCCGGGAAGGAAAAGAAATGAAA
Source organism: Nitratireductor sp. (assembly GCA_020441735.1). Classification (GTDB taxonomy): domain Bacteria; phylum Pseudomonadota; class Alphaproteobacteria; order Rhizobiales; family Rhizobiaceae; genus Salaquimonas. Next base: position 22,246 of record JAGRLQ010000132.1, on the reverse strand, counting down.
CCGTTACCGGCCGGACATTGTCACTGTGACTCTCACGAAGCGAACCGGCACCTGCTTTCCGTGGATCAGGCGCAGGCCTTGGCCGTGGACCTTCCAATCCGGCCGGCAAGACAGGAACTGGTTGTGCTATCGTCGGCATTGGGCCGGGTGGCCGCGAAGGATCTTCATGCGCCCAGGCCCATGCCGTTTTTCGACAACTCCGCGATGGACGGCTATGCGGTCCGAACACAGAACCTGACCGGCAAAGGCCCATTCGTATTGCCGGTTGCCGGCGAGAGCGCAGCAGGTGGCGCAGCCCTGACCGACTGTGATCTCCGCGCCGCAATCCGCATCTACACCGGTGCAGCCGTTCCCAGTGGATTCGATGCGGTGATCGCCCAGGAGAATTGCCGTGTCGAGCAAGGATGCATTGTGTTCAACCGCATCCCGTCAGCCGGCCTGAACATACGGTTCCAGGGCAGTGACATGGAACGGGGTGCCTGCCTGATTGAAAAGGGAACGAGGATCGCCTCGCGCCACATCGGCCTTCTGGCAGCAAACGGCTACTCGGCGATCAATGTGTTTTCCAGGCCAAAGGTGGCTGTTTTTTCCACCGGCGACGAACTGGTTGCACCAGGGCAACCAGTAGGTGACGGCCAGATTTATGATTGCAACACGCCAATGCTCATGGCCCTGCTCGCGGAGATGGGAATTGATGCGGTCAATCTGGGTACGATTGCCGATGAACCGGTAGCAACCCGCCAGTTCCTTGCCAGGCACAGGAATGCCTTTGACCTGATCATCTCCTCTGGCTCGGTTTCGGTGGGAGAACGCGATTTTCTCAAAACTGCCTTCAAGGAGGCGGGAGGCACCATCAAGAGCTGGAAGGTCGCGATCAAGCCGGGCAAACCGATCATGTTTGGCCGGCTGGGCAAAACCGTTTTCACCGGCCTTCCCGGCAATCCTTTCGCGGCGTTTGTCGGGTTCAACCTCTTTGTCAAACCGCAGCTGATGCGGTTGGCCGGAATAACCGGCAACATGCCTGAGTGGCAAACAGCCCGCGCCGATTTTTCCTGGAAGCGCAAACCTGGAAGAAGCGAAGTCTTTCCGGTCAGGAGGATTAACGGTGAGATGGCAGATGGCACAGCGCTAATGCGGCTGGGCAAATCGGTATCTGCAACACTCTACCCGCTCTCCGACGCCGATGGTTTGGGAATGGTGTCTGCAGACTGTGAGGAAGTTAGTCCGGGCGATCCAATCCGGTGGCAGCCTTTTTGCTAAAGTATGGAAGGATCCAGCATGCAGTATTTGGCGGCAGTTGAATTTGACGATGGCCAGGACATCGACAGTTTGCTGGAGGGCTTTGTCCATCGGCAGATCGCCGGGGGATTCAGAGTTCGAGGCGTATTGCAAAGCAGAGAAGCATCCGGGGGACAATGCCATTGTTCCGATATGGACCTCCGCATAATCGGATCCGAGGAAGTGTTCAGAATTTCCCAATCGCTTGGAAGCGGTTCGGCGGGCTGCCGGTTGCATCCGGGCGCTCTGGCAGACTGCTCAGCCCGTGTTGAACAAGGGATTGAGCAGGGCGCCGATCTGCTCGTTCTCAATCGCTTCGGAAAAGGGGAAAGTGAGGGCCGCGGCTTTCGCGATCTGATTTCCACTTCCCTGGCGATGGGTATTCCGGTGCTCCTCGCCGTACGGCCCACCTATCGTAATGCATGGGAAGAATTCAGCGGCGATTACGGAGTTACCCTGCCTTTCGACGAGAAGGCGGTTGTCCGCTGGTTCGGTGAATTGGAACCCGCGCACGCTGCCTAGTCAATCCGACCACCAAATGCAGCACTCTCCCCTCTCCGGCCGATATGTCCAGCCAGAGAGCTTACGCCTTGTCTTTCAGCAGCGTTGTGGGGCCGAGCGCACTGACCCAGCCGCCTGGTTGCGCCTCACACTGCGAGGGCTTCGCGGATCGCCTCTTCCAGCATGTCGAGCGCCTCTCCAAAGACATCGTCCTGAATGGTGATCGGCGACAGGAAACGGATCACATTGCCATGAATGCCGCAGGTCAGCAGGATCAGCCCCTTCTTAAGCGCAATGTCCTTTACCCGCCCGGCAAAGCCCGCATCCGGCGCTTTCGAACCCGGATCGGAAAATTCAACTGCATTCATGAAGCCCGGTCCGCGAATGTCGGCGATCTCCGGCACGTCATCGCGCAGGCTTTCAAGGCGCTGCTTGAGGCGGTTGCCGAGCAGGTTTGCCCGTTCGCAAAGCCCCTCTTCCTCGATCACGTCGATGACCGCATTGGCTGCCGCGATGCCGATGGGCGAACCGCCATAGGTGCCGCCAAGCCCGCCCGGCGAAGGCGCATCCATCACCGAGGCACGCCCGGTAACCGCTGCCAGCGGGAAGCCGCCCGCAAGGCTCTTGGCCATCGCCACCAGATCGGGCGCGATGTCATACTGCTCGATCGCAAGCATGGTGCCGGTGCGCGCAAAGCCGGTTTGCACCTCGTCGACAATCAGCAGAATGCCATGTTCGTCGCAGATCGTGCGCAGCTTCTGCATGAAGCTTTTCGGCACGACGTAGAAACCGCCCTCACCCTGCACCGGCTCGATGACGATGGCAGCCACCCGTGCCGGGTCGACATCCGCCTTGAACAGCCGTTCGAGCGCGGAAATGGCATCAGCCTCGCTGACCCCGTGCATCTCGACCGGGAAAGGTGCGTGATAGACATCGCCGGGCATCGCGCCGAAACCGGCCTTGTAGGGGAAGACCTTGCCGGTCATCGCCATGCCCATGAAGGTGCGGCCATGAAAGCCGCCGGAAAACGCAACCACCGCATTGCGGCCGGTGGAGGCACGGGCGATCTTCACCGCGTTTTCCAGCGCCTCGGCCCCGGTGGTGACGAAGATCGTCTTCTTCTCTTCACTACCCGGCACCAGCGCATTGAGCCGTTCGGCGAGGCGCACATAATTCTCGTAGGGAACCACCTGATGGCAGGTATGGGTAAAGCGGTCGATCTGCTCATGGACGGCCGCCATCACCTTCGGATGGCGGTGGCCGGTGTTGAGAACCGCAATACCGGAGGCGAAATCGATGTATCGGTTGCCTTCCACATCCCACAGCTCGGCATTCTCTGCCTTGTCAGCAAAGACCTGCGTCATCACGCCGACACCGCGGGCAATTGCGCCCTTGCGGCGTGCTTCAAATTCTGAGTTTGCTGCCATGGAACCTCTCCCGCAGATAGACCGGACCAACCGCAAACATCATCCTGTCTGCAGCTTTCCGGCGATTGTAACTTCCGAAAGTCTATCCCGGTTTTCCAAGACATTGAATATATCCAAGGAGATAGTTTCCCAGATATGCCAACGGGTCTCCGGCTGCGCAGACGCCTTGCCGGAAAGCCCAAATGAAGGCTAACTCGGGCAATGGCCAGAACAGCGGAAACCCTTTTTGAAGACTGGAACCAGGCTGTTGCCCGTGTGCTCGACAACGGCCCGGCCCAGCAGGACTTTCACGATCTTGTCGCCACCATTCTCGCCTTCGATGTGCTGATGGTTTTCGAGTACAGCCCCGGCAAGGCAAGAGCAGTCTGGCACAACGTCACCGGCAACAGGCGCAAAGTCATCATCGACGACTACCTGCTCGGCCCGTTCCTGCTCGACCCGTTCTACACCCGCGCCATGTCAAGCCCCGATCCCGGGCTGATGGTCATGCGGCAACTGTCGCCCGATCAGTTTCACAAGAGCGAATTCTTCCGCAAGCACTACCATCTGACAGAAATTGCCGACGAGATCGGCATCGCATTCGAGGTCAATCCCGGAAGCGTCACGGTGGCAAGTATCACCCGGCCCAAAAGGCAGATGCGCTTTACCCCGCGGGAGAGAAAGCGCTTCGAAAACGCTGCCCCCCTGCTCGCTGCCCTTGGCCGCAAGCTGTGGCAGCGCAACAGTCCAACTGTCGGGACGAGCGGCACCCGGCAGATTGAACATGCGCTGAAAGGCTTTTGCGGCGATGTTCTTTCCAGGCGTGAAGTCGAGATCGTTTCCCTGATCCTGAAAGGACACTCCTCGGTGTCGACGGGAGAAGTACTTGGCATCACACCGGGCACCGTGAAAATTCACCGCAAGAACATTTACGCCAAACTCGGCATCTCCTCCCAGGCCGAGCTCTTCAACCGCTTCATCCGGTATATTTCAAAGACCTGAATGCGCTGCCCGGTGTTCAGAAGGTTAGCCAAATTATGCGAAATCGGTTGAAACCACACTTGGCGATCCCGCAAACCACCCTGGGAGACTGTACTCCGTACCGATGTTTGCCGGACTGAAACACAAAAGGGACCCGGTCAACGGGTGGTGTAGATTTCACTGCTCCTCGGGACCCAGGCCTTTGATCTTGGCATAGAGTTGGCTTCGGGAAACGCCAAGTTCTTGCGCGGTTTTCGCCTTGTTGCCATTGTTGCGCTTGAGCGCGCGGCGGATCAATTCACCTTCATACTCAGCCAGCTGAGGTGACAGCGCCAGATCTTTTGGCAACCGTCCAGTGGAGGTGCGCGCAGCGCGCCTGGCACGCGTTTTGCGGGTTTTCAATACCGCCGCACGCTGGGCTATCGCTTGGGTCAGAGCATCAAGCAATGCCTCCATTGGGCAGGGTTTCTCAAGCACCGTCAGGGCGCCACCGCGCATCGCTTTGACGACCGTATCGGTTTCGGCAAACCCTGTAAGCACGATTACCGGAAGTTCCGGATCAACAGCAACGGCCTTGGCGATCAGGTCGAGGCCGGTCTTCCCCGGCATCCGGATATCCGTCACGACGCAGCCGGGAAAATTAGGGGTCAGATGATCGACGGCTTCGATATAGTATGCGCAGGTCTTAACGCGAAGACCGGCAATCCGCAGACGCGCCTCGAGCGCCTCCAGGACATCCCGGTCATCATCCACCAACAGAACGTCAAACGTCATGGCCGGTGCCCCCCGTCGCCCGGGTTGAAGTCCAATGTGACACTGGCTCCGCCCCCCGTCGCGGTGCCAAGATGGAGCCCGCCGCCAAAACTCTGCATGATGTCGCGGGAAATGGACAGGCCGAGCCCCAGGCCGTTCTGGTCTTCCTTTGTCGTGAAAAACGGCGCGAGCACGGCCTTCGGATCACAAAAGCCCGGCCCGTTGTCGCAGATGCAAATCTGCGGCTTGGAAGCATCGCCCGAATAGGTGATGCGCAAAACGCCGGTGCCATCCTTTGCCACAGCGTCGACGCTGTTCGACACGATGTTGACGATCACCTGCTGCAAGCGCGTTGGCGTCGCCATTCCACACATCGGTTTTGCGGGCGGGCTGTGCCGCACTGTCACATGGCCGCGCGCCACCTCGTGTTCGAGGATTTCCAGCGCATCGGTAACCGGCTGTGAAAGATCCATCCACACCGGCTCTTCGACATCCTTGCGTGCAAAGCCTTTCAGATTGCTCAGGATTTGCCCCATTCGGCGCGTGACGCGTTTAGCCTTCTCCAGCGATGCCAGCGCAGTTTGCGGCTGCGATTCCAATTGGCAGGTCAGCGTGTCCAGATTGGCCTCAAGCGCAAAGAGCGGCTGGGACAGCTCATGACTGAGCCCGCTGGCCATGTCGTTCAGAACCTTGAGCTTTGATGCCTGCACCAACTGGGACTGGCTGTCATGAAGCGCCTGCTCAGTGCGTTTGTGTTGCTCGATTTCCGAGCGCAACTCAGCAGTCCGCTCTGCAACCCGCGCCTCCAAAACAGCCGCAGCATCGGCCAGCGCGTTTATCCGCGCCTCTGCCAAGGCGCGCCGCCTTGACGCGCTGGACACGCCGAAAATCAATGCAAGCGAGAGCGCCATGCCGAGCGCAAGCCCGATGGCGCCATAAACCACAAGCACGCGTGGATCCCGTTCCAGGACAAGCAGCGTGCCATGCACCTGCGATGGAACGGAGATGCGGAGCGGTCTCCAACGGGCCGCATCAAATCGATGATGTGCGTAAAGCACCTCTCCGCCGGCTGCTGATACTTCCAGATTTTCCGGCAGGGCGCCCCAGGTCGGTCCCAGATCTTCAAGCGACTGATACGCCAGGACATATCCCAGCCGGGTTCCGTCCTCACTGTAGACCGTTCTCGCCGTCTCAAACATCCAGCCAAGGTCATTGCGCTGCACAAATCTTCGCGACAACAGGTTTGAGGCAAGTGTCCGGCGCAGCTTCGCCGGCAGGGCTGCAATTGGTCTCGAGGCATCCGGATTTCGCAAACCCGCCGCCACAATCTCCCCACTTGCATCGGCAACGAGAATTGCAACGCGGGCAGTTTTTATAACCAGCTGATTGAGCGCCCCCTTCTCTGCTTTGGACAACCTGCCCAGCCGCAGGGCAGCACGCACGTCATTGTGCCCGGTCAACAGCGATACCAGCCGCACATTTTGCGAAAAGTCATTCGTAAGCTGACGGTCAAGACGCAGCGCCAGGCGCTCAACCTCGGCCCTTTCACGCACGAACCCAAAATAAGCCGCCGCCGCTGTGGAAAGCCCAACAGCGACGGCACATGCCAGAAGGATGCCCGTTCGCGCCATCATCCGGCGCAGATTAGCGCGACGTCACAAACTCAACAATCGCTGCCTCCACCCGTGCCTTGTCTGGTCCGTAGAACAGAAACTGCGCATGCGCCTTGCCGGGAATGGTCATGATGGATTTCGGTTCCATCGAAGCGTCATGCAAGGCCTTCACATTCTCGAAGACCTTCTCCTCCTCCGAAACGATGAAAAGTTTGTCGACCGGCTGGTCATCCATGGGATTACCGCGCACCGGTGACATCAGCACAACGCCCGAGACAACATCAATCGAAACCACTTGCTCCATGGTATTGAGGATCGCGGCCGCGCCGCTGCTCCCGCCAATCAGAACAATATCCTTGTGACCGCGCCGGACAAGTTCCTGGATGGCTCGGCGGATCGGGTTTTCAGACTTGGCGCTGAGTGCAACCGAGGCGATGCCGCTTTCCTGCAGTTTCGTCGCCAATCCCTTCCAGCTTTCCTTGTTGAAGATGAAGCCGGGCACGAAAACAGCGGCCTTGTCCCCCTCCGCCGGATAGTATGCGGCATCGCTCATGTAGAAGGCGCTGTCCGTCCCGGTTTCCAGGATTTCAGGCGTTTGCGCGACGGCATCGCCGGCAAAAGCGACGCAACTGGCCACAAGCAGATTCAAAAGGCATGTTCGCATGGTCGGTCTCCAGATTTGTTTGCTGCTTCTGGAGTCTACGAAGGGCCGGTTTTTTCCACCAAGCGAATTACGCGACTAAGCGCAGACGTATTTTAGCAAATTAATCAAAGACTAAGACCATATCTCTGGCCGAAACCAAATTCTTGTGTCCGGTTTTCCGGAAGTTCACTCCAAGCCGGCAATCAGAGCCGCCACGCCACGGATTGTCCGTTGCATCTTGTTTCCACTTTGTACTTCGATCTGAAAAGGGGTTACCCCGGCAGAAGCGATTTCCTCATGATGCTGATCGGAATTCGCGTGCCGTCCGGGCAAACATGGTCAAGCTTTTCTGTCACACTATACCCGCAAGATAGATACAGCGGCTGCCCAACCAGGGTCGCGACCAGTTTGGCCTTGGTATATCCATGTACCCGTGCCGACATCTCGGCATGCGCCAGAAGCATTCGGCCGATGCCACGGCGAACATATTCCGGATGGGTGTAGAAAGCCCTCATTCGCGCGCTGCTTGTCAAAGGATCCAGACAGTCCGAACAAGTGCCCGGGCAATTTGCGGCGCCATACAGTGTATGCCGGAAACTCCAGCCACCACAGGCAACCATTACGCCAGAGGATGTAGCGACAAAATACGTTCCGTCCTCGATCAGTTGCTGATCGATAACAGCAACCTCCAGGCTGCGCTTGATCTGGTGCGCCGAAAGCACTTGCCTTTGCAACTGACGTGTCGCCAGCGACATCAACCTGGAAATTGCGGGTGCGTGCCTTTGGGTGGCGGGCAAAATTGATATCGTATTCATGGTCTTGAAGCTCGCAGATAAAAAGGGGAGACGAGCAAGCCCGACTCCCGCTTTGTGCCGCTGTGTCGAATTCCTGCCGGAAACGCACAGCCAACTGCCTACCGATTCAACGAGAAGGCTGCTCAACGCCGGCGCTTGCGCTTCTTGATGACATTGCCCATGGCGGAGCGGTCGCGAGCGACAATCCCGCCCTTTTTCTTGCCGGATCCCTTATGGGACGAGCTTGAAATATCCTGCGGCCGGATGCCTTGATTGGGCGCCTGCTGGCTCCGGCGCTTGCGCATCACGACACCGTCGACAACCGTGTAATTGTCGGGGTTCAGGTTGGTGGTCAGCGCCAGTTTGCCTTTGTTCTGACCTGAAGGAGGCGCCTTGATCGAAGCCGCACTACGATTCGGCCGGGCGGTGGCTGCAGAAATGCCGCCGCGATCAAACCTGGCCCGATCGCCCATCAGGGTCTTTCCGGTAACCTTGAGACCATGGGCGATGCCGCCCGCAGCTCTTTTCCCGAGGCGCTTGATTCCGGAGCCCGCACTTTTGACCCCGAACTTGAGCGCACCCAGATCGAATGCCTGTGCCGGGCTTGCGGCTGCTGCAAATACTGCCATCCCTGTCGCGGCAGGTGCCGCTTGACCCAGGATGATTGGGAGCGTGACCGCAATTGCGGTGACCGTTTTCTTCATTTTCATGTCTCCATCACTGTTTGGATTGCTATTGGCCGGTGAGGCCGGGGCGCATATGGATGAAGACGGTCAACTATTGAAACGAATTAATTATATTATATAAATCGACAGCATGAATTTATCCTCTCTCGACCTCAATCTGATCAAGGTGCTTGATGCGCTGCTGCGCGAGGGTTCTACTGTCAGGGCCGGCGAACGTGTCGGGCTTTCCCAGTCTGCGGTTTCTGCCGCGCTTAACCGGCTTCGACACTCGCTGAACGACCCGTTGTTTGTCAGGCATGGCCAGCATCTGCGGCCAACGGAATTCGCCAAGTCGCTTGAGCTGCCCGTTCGCGACATCATCGATCAGCTACAGGCGGTTTTTACCAAGAACCGGGAGTTCGACCCCCTCCAGGCAACAAATATATTCCGGGTATCCGGCGCGGATATCTTCGCCGAAATCCTCATGCCGCAGCTTGCAAAAAGGATATGTTGCGAAGCACCACTCATGCGCGTCCAGCTACTCAATCTCGATCCCAACGACTACGCCGGAACGCTTGAGACCTACTCGGTCGATCTGGCCATTCTGCCGCAAGAAGAGTTCCCTCCCTGGGCCGATAGTGCGCCCCTGTTCCAATCAAGCTTTTGCATAATCGCCCACCGCGACAACCCTCAGATCAAAGAAGCCGGCCTGGTTTCCGGATCAACAATGCCGCTGGATATGTTCTGCTCGTTGGCACAAGTCCGTTTTTCCCCCGAAGGCCGCTTCAGTGCCGGGCCGGATGAGGAGCTTGACAGGCTTGGGTTGAAACGCAACGTGGTGATGACGCTGCCGGTGCTCTACGGCGTGTGCAAGGTCATTACCAGCAGCGACTGTATCGCCGTCATTCCAAGACAGATCGGTGAATTGTATTCACAACAGCTTCCCTTGATCTGCCTCCGACCGCCAATACCCATCGAGCCCTCAAGGCTCGTGATGCTGTGGCATCGCCGTTCCACACACGACATGGCGCATGCCTGGTTCAGATCTGTCGTTGCTGATATTCTGACACCACTCAACAAGGGTGAGGATTTGACGGTAGCTTGATTTCCATGGCCCGATCCGGGGCTTCATCTTCGCTCTCCGCAATCAACCGGCATTCAATCCGTTGCGACATTTGACTGGAAATAACGTTTGACGAACAACCGGGTTTGCCTGCAGTATTTCGCCAGGAGATCGCAGGTGAAGAAGTTGTTCGCCCCATTGGGATTGTTCGATCCGGTCATGCGCCGGGCGACAGGCTGCGACCTGGTAGCCTGACTTTTCACACCGTCGATTGCGTCCGAACACGGGCCGCAATTCGTTTTCGTGAACCGCCTTGATTGGCACTCCCTTCGCTACCCGCCTCCTGACCACCCATGAACAAATCCCGCGGACTGCGCATGGCCATCGATATCGGTGGCACCTTCACCGACACGGTTTTGATGGATGCTGAAACCAATGTCATAGCCTCCACAAAGACACCGACGACCCAGCAACAACCCGCCTTGGGTGCGCTTGAAGGCGCGCGCATCGTCATGGCGCTGGCTGAAGCAAACTGGCAGCAGGTAACGTTGCTGATCCACGGTACGACGCTTGCCACCAATGCCCTGATTGAACGCAGGGGGGCCAGGGTTGCCACGGTAACCACCAGCGGTTTCAGAGATATCCTGGAAATCGCCTATGAGCGGCGCTACAGCCAGTATGCCATCAATATCGAAAAACCGGATCTGATTGTTCCGCGATCGCGCTCTTTCACCATTGGTGGGCGAATGAACGCGCAGGGCCAGGAATTGTCCCCGCTGGATGAAACAGCAGTCTCAACCCTGGTGAAAGAACTGCAAGCCGTTGACGCCCGAGCGGCTGCGATCTGTCTGCTTCATTCCTATGCGAACCCCACCCATGAGTTAAAACTGCGCAGCCTGCTCGCGGCGAAAATGCCCGACCTGGTTGTTTCACTCAGCCATGAAGTCAGCCCGGAGGCTCGCGAGTTTGACCGGCTCTGCACGACGATCGCCAATGCCTATGTGCAACCTCTCGTGAGCGACTATCTTGCCGATTTTCAAGAGAAGTTCGCAGCAGAGGGCCTTGCCTGTCCAATCCTGATGATGACCGCAAGCGGCGGGATGACGACCCTCGAAACCGCGGCCAGACTACCCATCCGGCTCGTGGAATCCGGCCCTGCCGGAGGTGCGATCCTCGCTGCCAGGATTGCAAGGGAAGTCGGCGAAGAACAACTGCTGTCGTTTGATATGGGTGGCACCACGGCCAAGCTCTGCCTGATAGATGAATACCGGCCGCAGACTGCCCGGAAGTTCGAGATTTCAAGGGCAGAGCGCTTCATCAAGGGTTCAGGCATGCCGGTCCGCATACCGGTCATCGAGATGATAGAGATTGGTGCGGGTGGAGGCTCGATCGCCAGGCTCGACCGCCTCAAACGGTTGCAGGTTGGACCGGAGAGCGCCGGATCTGACCCGGGCCCTGCTGCGTTTGCAAAGGGCGGCGACAAACCGACCGTGACGGATGCAGATGTGGTTCAGGGCTACATACGCCCGGAGTACTTTGCCGAGGGACGATTGAGGATGGACACGGATGCCGCCGGAGCGGCGTTGTGTCGGGACATCGGACAGCCCCTCGGCGTTGGCGAAAGCGCGGCAGCCTTTGCCCTCAGCGGGATTGTGGATGAAAACATGGCTGGCGCAGGGCGGGTGCATGCGGTGGAGTCCGGCAAGGATTTGAGCCAGCGCCTGATGATCGCCTTTGGCGGCAATGGCCCACTTCATGCCACGCGGGTAGCAAGGCGGGCGCAGGTGGACCGCATTCTGATTCCGCGCGATCCCGGCGTCGGTTCTGCCGTAGGTTTTCTGTTCGCTCCGGTCTCTTTCGAGATCATCCGCTCCTTCTATTCAACGCTGAAAACCCTCAACATTGATGATTTGAATCACCTGTTTGAGGGCATGACGGCTGAAGCCACAAAAATCGTGCGGGCAGGTGCGCCGGACGGGCCATTGTCTGAACGGCGGGTCGCATTCATGCGTTATCACGGACAGGGCCATGAAATCGAAATTGAACTGCCGGACCGGGCGCTTGAGCGCGGTGACCTCGAGGCATTGAAAGCCGGCTTTGAAGATGAGTATGCCCGACAGTTCAGCCGGGTTGTTCCAGGAATGACCATAGAGGTTTTGAACTGGGGCCTTTCCGTGAGCGCCCCTTCCCCGCAATTGCGCAGCATCGATGGAACCCCGCATGGCAAGCACGTCGTTCCCTCTCAGTACCAGCCGATCATTTGCGACATTACCGGCGAACGGGTTGAGGCTGCCATCATCCTTCGTGAAACCATGGCTCCCGGCGACCGTCTGGACGGGCCGGCGCTGATTGCGGAACCGCAGACGACGACACTGGTCAGTGCGGATTTCAGCGCGCAAATTGACGGAAATGGAAACATAGTGCTGACCCGCAGGAGGGACGAGCCATGACACTCAGCGATACCGGGTTGCAGGTCATGTGGAACCGCCTTCTGGCGGTGGTGGAAGAACAGGGGCAGGCGCTCATCCGGGCTGCCTTCAGTCCGATCGTGCGCGAGTGTGGCGACATTTCCGCGGGCATATTCGATGCGCAGGGACGCATGCTGGCACAAGCTGTCACCGGCACTCCCGGGCACATCAACACGATGGCGGAAGCGGTCAAAACCCTGCGCTCCCGGTTCGAGATCCAGAACATGAGACCCGGAGATATCTACATGACAAATGACCCGTGGATCGCATCGGGTCATCTCAACGATTTTCTTCTGATGATGCCGGTTTTCTTCAAGGGCCAGGTAGTCGGTTTCACCTCGTGCACATCACATCTGGTCGATCTCGGCGGATTGGGCATGGGACCGGAGGGTTCGGACATTTATGATGAGGGTCTGCTGATCCCGCCCTGCGAACTGGTGATGGGTGGCGAAGTGAATGCCCTGCTGCTGGAGATCGTCAAGGCCAATTCGCGCGAACCCATAGCCAACGAAGGTGACATCTATGCCCTGATCGCCTGTTGCGAAGCCGGAGCCAAACGGCTTGTACAGATGATGGAGGAATTCGCGATTGACGACCTTCACGCTCTCGCCGGTTACATCATCGAAACGTCGAGGCGCGGAACACTTGAAGCCATCGCCGAACTGCCTTTCGGTGAGTGGGAAAGCAAGCTGACAGTGGACGGGTATGACGACCCCATCGAACTGCATGCGAAACTGAGTATCGGAAACGATGAAGTCCTGCTCGACTTCGATGGTACCGGGCCCTGCGTTGGAAAAGGGATCAACGTGCCGCTCAATTACGCAACGGCTTATTCGGTCTTTGCCCTGCGTTGCATCATTGGTCCCGACATTCCCAACAATGCCGGTTCGCTGGAACCCTTCAGGGTAATCGCACCGAAGGGGTGTATCCTGAATGCACAATCCCCTGCTCCGGTCGCCATGCGGCACACGCTGGGACAAATGACCCCTGATCTCGTTTATGGATGCCTGTCGCAGGCGGTTCCGGAGAAAGTGCCTGCGGAGGGTGCGTCCTGCATGTATGACTTGCCGCTGCGCCACGCACCTGAAGCAGTGGACCGGGGCGGCAGCCAGTTCGCGCTTGAACTTGTTTTCAATGGCGGCACTGGTGCACGGCCGGGTCTTGATGGTCTGTCAGCAACGGCCTTTCCCAGCGGGGTTTGGGGAAGCCAGATTGAAACAAGCGAAGCCGTTGCGCCGATCGTCTTTCACCGCCGTGAACTACGCCCCGACTCTGGCGGAGCCGGACGCATGCGCGGCGGATTGGGCCAGGATATCGAAATCAGTTCCGCGACGGACGAAGACTTCATACTGTTCCTGTCTGTTGAGCGCGTTAACAATCCCGCCAGGGGCAGGTACGGTGGCATGCCCGGCGCGCCGGGGCGTATCCGGATTGGAGAGGGCGGATCAGACCTGCCAGGCAAGGGGGAATACCGGGTTAAGGCAGATGAGCGGCTTCTGTTTCAAACACCAGGCGGTGGCGGTTATGGACCACCCGGCGAACGCGATCCGGATTTGTTGGCTCGAGATATCGCCGAGGGGCATGTCAGCGAAGCGGCTGCGAAGACGATCTACCGGAGAATGCCATGACAGCTGCGCGTGCCCACATCGCTGCAATGGCCGCCTATCAATTGGCGGACCTGACCCCACCTGAAGGCAGGAAGCTGATCTCGCTTTGCCAGAATGAAAGCCTCAGGCCCCCCAGTCCTCTGGCACTGGAAGCGGCAGCCGAGGCCATGGCAGCGTCGATGTTGTATCCTGATCCCGACTGGATGGCACTGCGCGAAGCGATCGGAGAACTGCATCATCTCCCGCCAGACCGGATACTGTGTGGTAATGGCTCGCTGGAACTGATCGGCGCTTTGGCGCGGGCTTATGCCGGGCCGGATCGGGCAGTTCTGGCACCAGTACATGCCTATCCGTTCTTCAGGACGGCAGCGCAACTTGCAGAAGCACGGTTTGATACCGCTGCCGAACAGGATTTGACCGTCGATGTCTCCAACCTGCTGGCCTCGGTCAGGCCGGATACGGGCATCGTCTTTGTCGCCAATCCCGGCAATCCAACCGGAACGCGAATAGCCAGGTCCGAACTGAACCGGCTTCGCAACGGTTTGCGCGACGATATATTGCTCGTCATTGATGAGGCCTATGGCGAGTTCGATGACCTTCCGGGCGAAACGTCCTTCGACCTCTTGACCGCCGGAAACACTGTCGTCCTGCGGACCTTCTCGAAAGCCTATGGCATGGCGGGATTCAGGGTTGGGTGGGGCCTGTTTCCGCAATCCGCTTCTGCTGAAATTCGCAAAGTTCTAAATCCCAACAACATATCCCTCGTCGCACAGGCAGCAGCAGCCGCCGCTATCCGCGATCAGGATTACATGAAGGAAACGTGTCGGTTGGTTGAGAAGATCAGAACGCAAGCGACACGTGATTTGCGCGGCGCCGGGTTTCGTGTCCCGGACAGTTTTACAAACTTTGTGCTGATTGATCTTGAGAATGAAACCAGGGCCAGGCAAGCCGATCAGGCACTTCGACGTCAGGGGATTTTTCTTCGGGGGCAGGCAGGCGCGGGGTTGCCTCACATGTTGCGCATGACCATCGGGCCCGAAGCGGATGTTGGTGTTTCAGTCAGCGAACTCATCAAATGGAAAGGTGAACAGCGATGAGCAATTCCATTGTCCCTTCACGTGGCAGGGCCCGTTTCGGCGTGCTGGTCCCTTTCACCAACACCAATCTGGAAGCAGACTTCGCGCTGATGCGGCCTGACGGTATTTCCATGCATTTTTCCCGGCTTGGCGGCTACGACGAGGATCAAATTCCGGACGAAACACAGATGCAGGGGCTGGGCGCATCCGACCTCGATGAACCGCTTCGGCTGCTCGTGGGCGTGAAGCCGGATGTGGTGATTTACGGATGCACATCGGCCACACTGACCCATGGCCCGGCGTTCGACCGGAGCCTGGCTCAAAAAATCAGGAGTTTGAGCGGTGCTGCGACCGTTACCGCAGCGGGGGCACTGGTGGATGCACTCAACACGCTGAAAATCAAGCGGATCGGTTTCGCATCCCCCTATGTGCCGGCGATCAACGAACTGGCCATCGGTTTCCTGGAACAGGAAGGTTTTGAGACGGTCTCTCGCTCCGAGGTGAAGGAGACGCTCAGCAACGATGGACAGGGTGCGCTGTCACCGCAAGCTGTCCTCGAACTCGGGTTGAAGGCAGATCATTCCGATGCCGAAGCACTGGTGCTGTCTTGCACGGACATGCGTTCGGTGGAGATCATCGGGGAGCTTGAAGCCGCAACCGGCAAGCCCGTCATCACTTCCAACCAGGCGATGCTCTTTCAGGCTTTGAAGGCAATCGAATACAAGGAACCCCTGAAAGGTTTCGGTGCGCTGCTCACGGAACCGCGCGAATGAATTGAAGGAGTGTCCTGATGGACAGGCTGCCAAAGATCATTTTGCACAACGATGTTACCGGTCATCTCGCCAGCAAGCTGGAAACGCATTTGCCCGGCGCTGATTACCGCGAATGCAACAGTTATGAGGGGCTGCCGGAACTGGTGGCCTCCTACAGACCGGACATTGTTTACACGGTTCGTTTCAACGGAGCCGCCGGCTATCCCCGCGATACCCTGTTTGGTCCGGCCGGTCCAAAATGGATTGCCAATGGCGGGGTGGGAACCGACCACTTTGGCATGTGGGACGCAAACAGGGTAACCGTCACCAATACAGCAGGCGTCGCAGCGGACATGATGGCAGAATATGTTCTGGGCAGCTTCCTGCACTTCACGCTGGATGTCCCGGGCTTGCAGGCAGACAAGGCCGCCTGCAAATGGAACCTGCGCCAGATGATTTCCCTGAAGGGAAAAACCCTGTTGATTGTGGGGTTGGGCAGTATCGGAAGGGCGATTGCCGTTCGCGCCAAGGCCTTCGGTATGGAGGTTCTCGGCACCAGGGCGCGGCCCGAACCCATGGAACACGTCGACGAAGTTCACCCTGCCGGCAATCTTCAAGGTCTCGTGCCACGCGCCGATTTTATCGCTGTCTGCACGCCGTTGACATCGCAGACCAGAGGCCTGATCGACCGGACTGTTCTGTCAAGCGTGAAGAGAGGCGCCATCCTTGCGGATGTCTCGCGCGGGGGCGTAATCGTTCAGGCGGATTTGATGGAGGCATTGGATTCCAGCGGGCTTGCAGCCGCAGCGCTGGATGTATTCGAAACGGAACCGCTTCCGGACGACAGCGCTCTTTGGCGTCAGCCCAATGTCCTCATCTCACCGCATTGCTCTTCGGTATACGAAGGATGGGAAGCAGCATCCTTCGGCATGTTTCTGGCAAACCTCGACCGCTGGATAAACGGTGTGCCATTGGAGAACATTGTCGATCCAATGCGCGGGTATTAGCGGCCGTTCAAGAAGGACAAGCGACAGCATCCTGCCAGCACTTCAATTGGGCGAGCGCATTTCAGGACCGCATGGACCAAGACGCACATGCTCCCGAAGTTGCCGGAAGGCCAAAAGATGCAGTTGGCAGGGAAAGGCACCCGGCACAGCGACATTGAGGATGGCACTGGAAATCGGTTCGAAATCAGCGCGGAAGTGAGCGGTGCTTTTGACACACACGATGCGTGCCGATGAAGGGTCTGCGCCAAAATGTGCAAACAGCGCCCGATCAAGACACTGGGTGCGCACAGAGCTCACCACGATCCGGATTTCTGACCCGTTTTCACGCAATGCAACGAGACAACTCGGGCCGATTGAAGCGGTACCGCCACCATACATCTCACCCGTATAGGCAATCACGCCATCGCTCAGAGCCAATACCTGAATGCGGCCGGTGACAGGGGACTGCGCGGCCAGCCCTGATTTCCCGCCAATTGTATCGTCAAAGATACTGCCCACACCGGCCTCATGGGCCTTCTGCGCCAATTGCGGATCATGCATCACTCCCAGAAGCGCATCCTGTGCACCAAGATCAATCAGCGCCTGCAGCAGCCCCGTTGTGTCGGAAGTACCGCCCGCCCCTGGATTGTCCTGCACATCGGCAATGACCACCGGAGGTGCACCGGCCGGATTTTGCATGGCGATCCTCACGGCGTCATGCGCATCCATCAGATTTGTATCGAACACCCCTTCTTGCTCACACAGTTGACCGAGCATTGCATCGGCAAGGGCTGCTGCATCGTCTTCCGTTTCCGCATAGGCAACGACAGACGGACCGCAATCGTGGATATCGGCGGCTGTAAATCCCATTGCCAGTTCAACATATTGGCCGGAAGCCATGGGCAGGGAATCAAGTTGGCCATAGAGCGTTCGGCAAGGTTCAAGGTCCGTTGATTGAGCATTAAGCGGGACCAGAAAAGGCGCCTGACGGAACGCCGCCTTGTGGGGTGTACCGTCCAGGTTTCGCAACAGTTCGTTCAGGCAACGCGCCCCGGTGTCAGCCATATCCAGATGCGGATAGGTCCGATAAATCGTCATGAGGCTCGCCATCTGAATCATCGCAGGCGTGACGTTCGCGTGCAGATCAAGACTGACCCCGATCGGCAGAGCTGGCCCCACTGCATCACGCATCCGTCTAAGCAGTTCCCCTTCGCCGTCATCGTAGCTGTCGGTAACCATGGCGCCGTGCAGATCGAGATATACCGCGTCAAGCGGTCCGGCAGCCCTGACACCGTCAAGGATCATACCGGCGATCCACTCGAAAGCTTCGTCCGTAACCCGTCCGCTTGGTTCTGCAGCGCACCACAGAATGGGAACAAGTTCGACCCGGCCACACTCCTGCGCTGCGGAAACGGCACCGGCGACAGGCAGATTCATGCCATGAGTTTCAGAAACAACTGCATCCCCCACCAGCAGCCCAGGCCAGGAATCGGCCATGCGGAATTCTTCGACCCCAGCTGACCCGGGCGCGAAAGTGTTTGTTTCATGCTGAAACCCGGCGATGGCGATGCGGTATGGCCTCATGCAGTCAGGATATCCAAGATGATTTCAGGGTAATGGATGCGTTGGTCCGTTGTTCCCACACTCCGCACAAGGCTCTGGTATGCGCCCCGGGGGTCCGAAAACCGCCAACCGATTGGAGCCAAACTGGACCACCTGAACCGGTCAGATCAAGCGCGGAATGGAAACATTCCATTGCCGGGCTGACAGTTCCTCATCCTCCCAGTTCACGGTTAGTGATCCTTCCACAAAAAACGTGCTGTCGTCACACCATGCATTCACCACGCATCGGATTTCGGCAGTGCCATCCGGGCGTGTGTAACGCGCGCGGTGGTCGAACATGGAATGCGCCGAGTTCGGGTCGCCACGTGCTATCCGGTGTTCGGCCCGTGTCTCGAAGCCATATGCCGTTTGGGTTTCAGCGAAGTGCAGTTCTGTGAAGGGCTGCGTCCAGCCGCTGACCAGTTCACCATTGTCCTCCTCCTGGAAGCGATGAAGCGCCGGATTTTGCAACATCCGATGTGTCTTGGTTGCCGGCAGATCAAGTACAGGCGGAAAGCGGCGTTCCATATCTTTGGGCTTTCCCCGGTACACTGGCAGGATCAGCGAACCCCCGGCAATGTGAAGCTCTCCCAAAGTGGGAGAAGGCCAGACAATCGGCCAGTAGGAAGACGCTATCGAAAGACGGATGCGGTGACCCTTCCTGAAGCGATAAGCTTTTGTGTGGAATTGCAAATCCATCCGGCGCGCCTCTTCGCAGGACAGCTCGGACGGTGCATCCAGTTCATCATTCAGTGCGAGATTGCGAACGGTCAGGCTGACCCGAGCCGATGTGCCATCCGGCGAAACATCGTTCAATCGCACGGAAAGCTGATGAAGTGGCGAACCGGCTGTGACCCGCAACCGGGCCCTTGCGGCTCCATACAGAACAACGTCCTCTTCAAGTGGCGCGGTTTCAACGGTGAGCGCCAGCGCATCATCATGCTGCTGGTCGAGTTGCAATCCCCCATAGCGTCCGAAATAGCCCGTATCACCTGACGCACGGCCAACCCGGAGGTCCGATGGAACAGACCAGCCCTGCACTGCACTGGATTCAGATTGCGTGAGACTGCCATCGGCAAAATGCCAGACCCTCTGCTCTGTGCAGGACTCCGCTGGCCCCGACTCGATCCATTGGCCGTTGCGCGTTTCAATCACATCACTCGGGGAGTCGAACTCCGCCAGCCAGACCCGAAGGCGCGGCCAGTCCGGCATCTTCCCTTCCGGTTTCAGCCAATATTCCCACCACTCCAAGGCAAGTTGCTGGAACCCGATTGCCGGACCGGGATGCCCGTGATCTGGATAGTGATGGCCCCACGGCCCGACCACACCCCACACAAGGTCCGGACGCGCCGAGACCAGCGACATGACCGAATTCGAATAGCGGTCCGACCAACCCCCAACTGCCAGAACCGGCCGCGACAGCCGGTCTGTCTGGTGAATCACCGAACCATGCTGCCAGTACGCGCTCCTCGCTTCCTCACGCACCCAGGCTTCAACCGGGAAACTCAAGCCCTCCAGCCGCTGTAGCCAGAGTTCTTTCCACTGAGGTCCGACATTCGGTGTCGGGGGCGCTGCCAGAATGGCGGGCAGCGTGGCACCCCATTCAAAGGTGTCGGTCAGAAGGCAGCCACCCATGTGGTGAATGTCGTCCTCATAGCGATCATGCGTTGCACAGACTGCGATGACGGCTTTCAACGCTTCAGGCGCATCAATGTTTGCCTGAAGGGATGCTGTTCCACCCCAGGAGGTTCCAAACATGCCGACATTACCATTGCACCAGGGCTGTCTGGCGATCCACTCGATGACATGCCGCGCATCCGCGAGTTCGTCATCCGAATACATGTCATCCATCCGGCCTTCGCTGTCGCCGGATCCGCGCATATCCACGCGCAGGCAGGCAAAGCCGTGCACAGCAAAATACGGATGATTTCGCTCATCCCTTGCACGGACCATGTCCGTCTTTCGATAGGGAATGTATTCGAGAATTGCAGGAACAGGGATTTGCTCCGCATTGCCGGGCAACCACAGGCGCGCAGCCAGACGCACGCCGTCCGGCATCGGAATCCACACATGTTCCTTTGCTGAGACCGCAACACCACCCTGCGCCGTCGTTTTATTTGACCCTGACGAGTCCGTCATTTTCGAATCTTCCTCCGAACCACCATACTAGAGAACTTTCCGTAAAATCTCCTATTAAGAAAGAATTTGACATCAAAATTCTTGTCTGCCCAAATAGCAGCTCGAAGATTGCACATGCGCCTGACGGAAGGAAGACAAATGACCCAACTGGACAATGTGATTGCTCTGGGGGACTCGCTTTCTTCGCTTGGTGCCGAACTGCGTGAGTTGCGCAAGGTACGAAACCTGACCCTGAAACAACTCAGTGAAACTGCAGGGATTTCGCTGAGCCATCTATCGGCAATAGAGCGGGGCGCTTCCAATCCTTCCATTGATGTCCTGGATGCGCTGGCCAAAGGGCTTGATGTGACCCCAAGCTGGTTTTTTGCACGGCGCAGCGGAGCTGGCCCACTTGAGCGGGCATTTGTGGTGCGGCACCACAACCGGCGTGATCTCAACGTCCTTTACGATGAAGATTCAGCCTCGCTTGGCTATGCCGATAACCTCCTGTCCAGTTCCATCGGCGGGCAGTTCTACATGGGGCTGGCCGTGTACGCTCCCTTCTCGGAAACACCCGAGGATCGGATGCAGCAACATGCCGGCGAAACCCACGGACTGGTCCTTGAGGGCGAACTCGAAATGCAGATCGCAGACGAGACCATCATCCTGAAGGAGGGAGACAGCTACAGCTTCGACGCGCGCATCCCGCACCATGCCCGGAACCGCTCCAACGAGGTTTGCAAGCTGGTTTGGGCAGTGTCCCCCGTCGTCATTCCCAAAAGCGCGATTTCCGGAACCGTGCCCAAATCGCAAAAAACATTGCGCTAGCCGGCATGCCGCTTTTTCGACTCCCTCATCACAAACAACCGGCTGAGTGGAGTCTGTGCATTCATCCCTTCGCATGCTGCCGGAGCAGAGTTTGCGGCCTTTTCGCCCCGGCCAGACGGTTGTCTGGCGCAAAATCCACTTCGCCCACCCAACACCCGCAGGATCGAATTGGAAGCAGAGCAGCGGAAAAATCACCAGAAATTCCTTTATTCCGGAAATCTGAAGATATTTCTTTCCAAAACGGATTTTCCTGCCTAATCTTCTCGGGCGGAAACACAGTGGAGGAGGTTCTTCTTGCCCGGACCAAATGAGTCATCATCACTGCGCCTGACAACCGAAGAGAGCATAGAAGCCTTTGGTGCCGAGGTGCGTGAACTCCGCAAGGCCCGGCAAATGACATTGGCCGATCTGGCCGGGGCCAGTGGTGTTTCAGTCAGCCACCTGAGTGCAATCGAACGCGGCAGCGTCAGTCCGACACTTGGAAAAATCACGCAGATCGCAAATGGACTGGGCGTGCCCGAAGAATGGTTCTTCTCCCGCCGCAGGGGCGATGGGCCGCTGGAGCGAACCTATGTTGTGCGCCGCGAAAACCGGCGCAACCTCAATCTGCTTTATGGCGAAACGGCGGAAGTATCAGGATATACCGACGCACTTCTGTCTTCGTCGCTTGCCGGAGAATTCCATATGGGAATTTCCGACTATCCGCCGCATAGCGAGCAGGTCGTTGACGAAATTTATGCGCGTGAGGGCGAGCAGCACGGCTTGGTGCTTGAAGGAGAACTGGTGCTGACTCTCGAGTCGGAAATCATCACGGTTCGCGCCGGCGACAGCTTCAGTTTCCCCGGCAACATTTTGCATTCCATGCGCAACAAGAGCGACAAGCCAGCCCGGCTTATCTGGGTCAACTCGCCGGTCATCATCCCGAAATACGCCATCCACAGAGCACCGGAAAAGCAAAACGGACCACTCCAGCCCGAGGAGAAAAAACGCTTTGGCACCTGACAGTGTCCGCACAGGTGTCCCGAGAGCAGTCAACAAGACCCAACGCATAACAAACAGGGAGATCGAAATGACAATCAATGCCAAATTCTGATCCTCCCCCAATGAAGTGG
>JAGRLQ010000010.1:1461-1701 GCA_020441735.1 Nitratireductor sp. | reverse complement strand
GCGTTGAGCGAAGCGTCGCCACCGAGGCGGCGGTTCATCGAAATGACCTCTTCCTCGCTGACGCTGAGCTGAGTGGCAATCTGCCTGACCTGATCGGGGTTGAGATCGCCGTCATCGAGCGCCTGGATCTTGCTCTTCGCCTTGCGAAGGTTGAAGAACAGGCGCTTCTGGTTGGCGGTCGTACCCATCTTGACCAGGCTCCAGGAGCGCAGAACGTATTCCTGGATCGAAGCCTTGATC
>JAGRLQ010000010.1:0-1346 GCA_020441735.1 Nitratireductor sp. | reverse complement strand
CGCGATAGCCCATGGCGATCTTGGCAACGAGACGCAGATGGCTGGTCACCAGCTTGTGGGCGGCCTCCGGGTCGTCATGTTCCTGATAGCGCTTGGCAAGCATGTACTCTTCGTCGGGTTCCAGCATGGGGAACTTGCGAATTTCCTGCATGTAGCGCGAAAGCCCGCTATCGCCGGAAGCGACGCTGGGCAAAGTCGTCGTAGTGGCCTGGGCCATGGATTGCACCCTCCGTCCTTTGTTTCGGCTCCCATAAGGCAAGCCGGGCGGATGTGGTTTCACCATCCGCAATGTCTTTATATAGGAAAAGTTGCGGCGGTTTCATGAAATTTCGGTAATAAACGATAAAGAAAATGTCACTACCCGAGAAACACCTATTAAATCAAATTATTACGTGCTTTTTGGGCCTCCAATACACGTCCGAAATCGTCGGGCAGCGGGGCCTCGAAGCGCAGGTGTTCGCCGGTAACCGGGTGTTCGAAGCCCAGTATCGCGGCATGCAGGGCCTGACGGGTGAAACCCTTCACCGCTGATTTCGCCGGTTCCGCAAGGGCTTCTGCCTTTGTGGCGAAGTGTTTTCCGTAGAGCGGATCGCCAATCAGCGGGTGGCCGATATGGGTCATGTGGACGCGGATCTGGTGGGTGCGACCGGTCTCCAGCCGGCATTCAAGCAGGGCGGCGAGGGGGTGCTGCTTTTCATCGGTGAAGGATTGCAGCACCTTGTAACGGGTGACCGCATGGCGGGCATCGGGCGCGCCGGGGCTGACTACGGCGCGTTTCAACCGGTTGGCCGACGCCCTGCCAAGGGGTGCATCCACGGTGCCGCCTGCAGCGGGTGGTGTGCCCCAGACAAGGGCCAGATAGGCGCGTTCCAGCGGGCCGCTTTTACCGTGATCGGCAAACTGGGCGGCAAGGCCCGCCATCGCTTCTTCGGTCTTGGCAGCGACCATGACACCGGAGGTATCCTTGTCGAGGCGGTGGACGATGCCGGGGCGCTTGACCCCGCCAATGCCCGCCAGCGAACTGCCGCAATGGTGCAGCAGGGCATTGACCAGTGTGCCGTCGGGATTGCCGGCTGCCGGATGGACCACCATACCGGCCGGTTTGTTGACGACGATGAGGTGATCGTCCTCGTACAGAATGTCGAGTGCAATCTGCTGCGGCTGAGGCGCTGCCGGTTCGGGCGGGGGGATTACAACCGTGTAGGTTTCGCCGGCTGCGACCTTTTTCTTGCCGGCTGTCGACGCCTTGTCCTTGTAGCTGACCTGTCCGTCGCGGATCAGGCTTGCCACCCGGTTGCGCGAGACATGAGGGGGCATCCGGCCAGCCAGCCAGGCGTCGAGCCGCT
>JAGRLQ010000131.1 GCA_020441735.1 Nitratireductor sp. | reverse complement strand
ATTGATGCCACCGGCTCGATGCAGAACACGCTGAATGCGGTTCAGGCTTCGGCGAAGACCTTCAACAAGGATTTGCGTGCCGAGCTCGGCGTCGGAGAATTTTCACAGAAACTGAAAATCCGCGTCCGCCCGATCTTCTACCGCGACTGGGAAGAGGGTCGCGACTACCAGAACGCCTATGCCAGCTACGAGCAGGATCTGGAGGACTGGGAAGATCAGTGGGGTGACTGGGAGCCCGGTGACTCCAGCGGCCTGTCGGAGTCCGAACGCAACAGCCTGCTCTATTCATTCTATCATAGTGGCTGGTACTATCAGCGCTACGGCTATTGGTATTACTCCAACAAGTCCTGGAAACCCAAGACGCACAAACGTGTGTACTGGGAGGGCAGTTACTACTATTTCGAGGATACCGAAGAACTCACCGCCTGGATGGATACACTCGAAGGTTCCGGCGGCGGAGAGCCACCGCCGCGGCCCGAACCGCCGGTCAACCATGGCCTGAACATGTATGGTGACTTCATCGATCTTGATCCGAGCGATGAAGATGCCGAAGCTGCAGGCGACGATCGTGTTAGCCTGCAGGAGAGCAGAAATACCGAGCTCGAGACCTTCCTCGGCAGCACCTATGCTTTCGGCGGTCACGACTGGCCGGAAGCAGCCGGCGCCTGCCTCAACGAGGCGATCCGGTCCGACTGGTTCGACAACCAGTCAGACGAGGCTCGGGAATACTTCAAGATTCCCGATCATCACGTGATCATCAAGCAGGGCGATCCGATTCCTTCTGCAACCTACACGCTGGTGACTCCGGTGCCGGTCGTTGTCTTCTGGTCGGATGCGACGATCAACAGCCTGTCGCTCAGCCAGCAGTATCTTTCGTCGACGACGCCGACCAACTGGTCCACGTTCCAGAACCTGTGGCAGAATTCTTCGAAGATCGAGCAGGCACAAAAGCTGCTGGTCCGCTTCGGTCCTGAAAGCGCCTCCGGCTTCAACACGATCATGGGCTGGGACCGCACCTATTACGGTGGCAGCCTGACTGTGGGCAACCAGCAGGCAGTCAAGGTGATTGCCGAGAAGATCCTGGATTCCATTCCGGACATGCTCAGGGTCGGTTCCTGACCCGGGTACATCAAACCTGAACCAAACCAGGAAAACCCCGCCTCTGGCGGGGTTTTTCATTTTTCACGAAGCCAAAATATCAGGCCCGCGCCACCGCAATGACCACAATGGCCATGCCGGCAATCTGCAGCAATGTCAGCGTTTCTCCGAACAGGATCCAGGCAAGGATCGCCGTGAAAACCGGCACCAGATAGAACAGGGATGCCGTGCTGGCGGAACTGTTGCGCCGGATAAGCACCATCAGCAGCATGACGGCGCCAAGCGACAACACCACCACCAGCCAGGTCATTGCCAGCACGAACTGCAGCGTCCACTCGATATGCCCGGTCTCAAAGGTAAGCGACAACGCAGCGAGAAACAGGCATGCACCGAAATACTGGGCTGCTGTCCCGCTGACGAGCCCTACACCGGTGGCAAACCGTTTCTGATAGACCGTGCCAAGCGCAATCGCCAGCACCGAGAGAAGGGTCACCGCAAAGTTGAGCGGTGTAATGCCGGTCGACTGAGACACACCTTCAAGGCGCGGCAGGATCACCATGAAGACACCCCCCAGCGCAACGAAGAAGGCAATGATCTGGCGTACGGTAGCCTTCTCGCCCAGCAACAGTCGCGCAATCAGTACCGTCAACAGCGGCTGCATCGCCACGACCAGCGCCGCAATGCCGGCCGGCATGCCGTTGCCGATGACCCAGAAGACCGCACCCAGATAGCCGCCATGGATAAGGATGCCCGTCACCATGGAATGACCGGCCGCAGTCCAGCCAGGCCAGTTGCGTCTCAGGATGACGGCCATGGCGATCAGAAGCACGAAGGTGATTGCCATGCGCACGGCGAGGAAGGTGAACGGTTCGGCGTAGGGCAGGCCGTATTTTGCCCCGATGAAACCGGTCGACCACAGAAATACGAATAGAGCAGGCGCGATCCGCTCAAGCATGCCGGTTTTCTGCCCCTCCCCTTACGAATGCAGCCAGGTCGAAATCCGTAACCGGCCCGCTGAAAAAGGCAAGTCTGCCCAGACAGGCTTCTTCTGCCCCGTGAACCATGCATTGACGTTAAATCGGGCACGCATGCCGCATTCAGACTTGGAATCCGCTTGGCGCCACCTTATGCGGAAAGAGAACCTGTTACGATGCAAAGACGGATACGATGCTGGCAGACTTTCCCATATCCCCGATCGATGAAGCCCGGCGCGAGCGCGTTCAAGGCG
The DNA here is from genome assembly GCA_020441735.1 of Nitratireductor sp. GTDB lineage: Bacteria > Pseudomonadota > Alphaproteobacteria > Rhizobiales > Rhizobiaceae > Salaquimonas. The sequence goes on along the minus strand of JAGRLQ010000131.1, from coordinate 6,629 downwards.
CCATCGACAACAAGACCAAACCTCCGGGCTCGCTGGGCCGCATCGAGGAACTGGCCTGTGCCATCGCCCTTTGCCAGAAATCGGAAAGCCCCAGCGCCGATCCCGCCCGCCTGTTCATCTTTGCCGGTGATCACGGCCTGACGGCAGAAGGTGTTTCTGCCTGGCCGAGTGAGGTCACCACCCAGATGGTGCTCAACTTCCTTGCAGGCGGCGCGGCAGCAAACGTCTTTGCCAGAACCAACGGTGTGGCAATCACGGTTGCCGATGCCGGCATCATTGGCGATCTGCCCGATCATCCCGATCTGGTGCGTGCCGGCATCCGCAAGGGAACGGCAAACGCCATGCGCGAGGACGCCCTGACACCCGAAGAAGTGGCGCGGGCGCTGGACTTCGGCGCAAACCTCGCCGCCGAAGCCGTCCGCAGCGGCACGAAGACAATCCTGCTCGGCGAGATGGGCATCGGCAACACCTCGAGCGCCAGCCTGCTTACCCATGCGATTGCCGGGATCGATCTTGAAACGCTCACCGGTCCAGGCGCGGGCCTTAACGGCGCAGGCGTCAACCGCAAGCTGGAAATCCTGCAGAAGACTGCCGCCCGCAGACCCGGGCTGCTTTCCCCAGTGGACGCCCTTTCAGCCTTCGGCGGACTGGAAATCGCCTGCATGGCCGGCGCGCATATCGGTGCTGCCAGCGCCGGCGGCATGGTGCTGGTCGACGGCTTCATCGCCACCGCTGCCGCCCTTTGTGCGCTCAGGGCGCGGCCGGAAGCTGCCGGCTACACCATCTTCTCGCACCGCTCGAAGGAACCCGGCCATCGCGCCGTTCTCGACGCGCTGGATGCAACGCCGTTGCTCGATCTCGACCTGAGACTCGGAGAAGGCACCGGTGCCCTGCTCGCCTTCCCGCTGCTGCGCAATGCTTGCGCCATGTTCAATGACATGGCGACCTTTGAAAGTGCCGGGGTTTCTGGCAAGGAGTAGTTCAACGCCAACCGGTCAGAACGACGGAACTACCGGCATGAACGAAACCCTGCAGGACTGGCTTGCCGCCTTGCGCTTCTTCACCCGCCTGCCTCTGCCGGCGAGCGATGGCGGAGAGCGCCCGCTGGCTACGGCAGCGCTCGGCTTTCCCCTCGCGGGCCTGGTCATCGGCGCGCTGACAGCCCTTGTCTGGGCAGGCGCAGTCTTCCTTCTGCCTGCCCTGCCTGCTGCGGGCCTTGCCATTGCCGCAGGCCTTGTCATCACCGGCGCGCTTCATGAGGACGGGTTGAGCGATTGCGCTGATGGGCTTGGCGGTGGCAGCACACGGGAGCGCGCGTTGGAAATCATGCGCGACAGCCGCATCGGCGCATTTGGTGCCGCAGCCCTGATCGTCACCATCGGCCTGCGCTGGGCAGCACTGGGTGAATTCGACCTCGCAGAAGGCATCTGGGCACTGCTGACTGCTCACACGGTTTCCCGCACCGCCATTCTGCCCGCCCTCGCCTTCTCCTCCTATGCCCGTAAGGAAGGACTTGGCAGCACAGTCTCCGATGGCATTTCCAGCACACAATTGGCGATAACACTCGCAATCACTGCCCTGCTTGCCATCCTGTTTGGCGGCCCTGCCGGTCTTGTTGCTGCCATTCTGGCGCTTGGAGCCGCTTTCGCATTCCTCAAATATCTTGAGGCACGCCTCAACGGCTATACCGGCGACGGGCTCGGTGCCATGCAGCAGATAGCCGAGATCACGGTGATGCTCGTCCTCTGCGCCCTGTGGAGCTGAACCCTTGGTCTTCCTGCGTCACCCCACGCCCGATGTTCCCTCCGGGATCTGTTACGGCCAGACCGATCTCGACATCGCATCGGAAGGTCACAGCCAGATCGAACAGGCGCTTGAGACAACCCCGAAACTTGCCCGCATCGTTGCCAGCCCGGCACTGCGCTGCCGAAAGCTTGCCCTCTCGCTTGCCGAACGCGATGGCGTTGAGGTGCGCTTCGACGAGCGCCTGTGGGAAATGCATATGGGAGAGTGGGAAGGTCTCGCCTGGAAGGAAATCGACCGCAGCCTTACTGAAGCCTGGCTGAAGGATCCGGTGAACAATCCGACCCCCGGCGGCGAGTGTTTTGCCGATTTGCAGGCGCGCGTCGCCCAGGCCATTGGCGAACTCGATGATGATCTTGCGCTTGAAACCGCCATCGTCTGTCACGCCGGCCCGATCCGCGCCACCCAGATGAACTGGCACGGCCTGAGCTTTCAGGAAGCCTTCTCGCAAGCACCGCCCTATGCCGAACCGCTACGGCTTTTGAAGCCTGGCTGGCCTGCACCGGCAGATTAGAAGACCAGCCACCAAAGCAGGATCAACCCGGCAAGGACAAGACAGGCCGCATTGATCAGCGAAATTGCCGCGCGAATATCGCCGGCATCGAGATCGCGCTTGCCACTGGCATTGATGTAAGCCTGCGCCACCGGGCCCGAAGCATATATGCGCGGGCCACCCAGTGCGAAGTTGCAGGCACCGGCGACAGCCGCTTCCGGCCAGCCTGCATTGGGCGAGCGGTGCAGGCCGGCATCGGAAACCGCGGTGAAAATGGATTTCCGGGCGGAGTTTACTCCCCTGCGGATCAGCGCCGCCAGCGCAACAATGCCGGCAGTCAAGCGCGCCGGCAGCCAGTTTGCCAGATCATCGATCTGGGCTGCCACCTTGCCGAAGTGCTCATACCGTTCGTTGCGATAGCCGATCATCGAATCCGCTGTATTGATCATCTTGTAGGCGATCAGACCTGGCAGGCCGAACACCGCATACCAGAAGGCAGGCGCCACCACCCCGTCGGAATAGTTCTCCGCCAGGGACTCGATGGCCGCCCGGCTCACCCCAGACCGGTCGAGCGTTTCGGGATCGCGGCCAACGATTTTCGCCACGGCCGCACGCCCGCCCGTAATGCCACCGTTCGTCAGACCGTCTGCCACGGCCGCTACATGGTCGATCAGGCTTTTCTGGGCGATCAGGGCAAAGACGATGAAACCCTCCAGCGCCATGCCGATGATTCCCAAGGGCCTGAAAAACCCGTGCAGCAGCAAACCGGCAAGAACGCTTGTGATGATCAGCGCAGAGATCCCCACCGCACCCTTTCGGTAACGGGCACCATCGTCGTCGCTTTCAAGATTGAAGTTGTTGTCGAGCCAGCCGATCGCCCTGCCGAACAGCACCACCGGATGGGGCAGTCGCGACCACAGCCAGGACGGCTCGCCGAACTTCCAGTCGGCGGCGAGTGCAACCAGCAGGATCAGCAGGGTCTCGTCAGCCATGGGCCTTGCGTCCTGATGGAACGGCCATCACTTCCGACAGCGCGGCATCGAGCCTTTGCAACGCTTCATCACTGCCACACAGGCCGAAGCGCAGACGGTCCGGCATTCCGGAAAAACTGCGCACCAGAATATGCCGTTGTGCCAGCCCCTCGGCGATTTCTTCTGCCCTTTCATGCCCTGCCAGTACGAACAAGGGATGAGCACCGCAGATTTCGATGCCATACCCCGCAAGCAGATCGGCCAATTGCTGCGATGCTGCTTCAAGCCATTGGCGGGTTTCACCGATCCATGCCGTATCCTGAAGCGCTGATGCGCCAACAGTCAGCGCCGGGCCGGAAACGCTCCAAGGTCCGAGCGATGCCTCTAGGGTATCGCCCAGCTTCGACTGACACACGGCAAAGCCGAGCCGCAAACCGGCGAGACCGAAGAACTTGCCGAAAGAACGCAGCACGATGGCATTTTCCGGCAGGTCAGGGATAAGGCTTGCCTGTGGGCTCGTGTCGCAAAAAGCCTCGTCAACAATCAGCCAGCCACCGCGAACTTTCATTTCCTCTGCCAGTGTCAGAAGCTGCTCTGCCGGCAACACCGCGCCATCTGGGTTGTTCGGATTGACAATCACCAGAACTTTTACGGCATCGGGTATGGTCTCTCCCCGCCCGACTTCGCTTACCGTCACACCATTCTTGCGCCAGACATGAGCATGCTCACCATAGGTCGGCGCAATGACAGCAACCTGACCGGCATCGAGCACCCGAGGCAGCAATTCGATCAGCGCCTGGGTGCCGTTCGCAACAACAACACCCAGGCCGTCCGGAACCCGATAAAAGCTTCGCGCAGCCGATTTCAGGGCGTCTTCCGCACCGCGGTCCGGCAGGCGCTGCCACGCTGACGCTTCAATGGGTGGCAGAGGATAGCCGCGCGGATTGATGCCGGTCGAAAGATCGAGCCAGTCGCCCTGCGCGCCGCCATGGCGCGCCATTGCGGCATCAAGCCCGCCGCCATGTTCAATCCGTCCCGTCATCACGCCTTTTTCTCCGCATCGATCACATGCAGATAGGAACCCATCACGTTTGCCTTGCGCAAGCCGCAGGTGCCGAGATCTGCACCCAGGGCATCACGGGCGGAAAAGAGCGGTTCGCCTTCTTCCCGGATCGCGCGGGTATAATGAAACTCGTGACCACGCAGCGCCTTGCCAAGAACGAAGTCACCCTGTGCAGACATCCGCCGGTAACCCAGATGCAATTTGCGCTGCTCGAAACTGGTGACGAGCGGCAACAGGCCCAGCATGGCATGGGCTTTCCCCGCGGCATCGATCAGGCTTTCACCCAGCACCATGTAACCACCGCACTCGCCGTAGATCAGCGCACCGCGCGTGACTGCCACCGACATGCCGGCCTTGAACTGACCGGCTGCAGCCAGTTTTTCAGCATGGAGTTCCGGATAGCCGCCGGGCAGTAACACCGCATCGGCGTCCTGAGCCGGTGCTTCATCGGCAAGCGGTGAGAAGAAAGAGATTTCCGCCCCCTGGTTCTGCCAGTCTGCGAGCATGTGGGGATAGCAGAAGGCAAAGGCTTCGTCTCTTGCAACAGCGATTTTCCGCCCCAGCGGCGGTAACCGGTCCGCCTCGTTGCCGGCACTCGCACCGGGTTGAAACAGGGACTGAAGCAGATCCATATCACAGGCCTGTGCAACTACTTGCGCGGCATTGGCGATGAACCCTTCAATGTCCGTTCGCTCGCTCGCCTGAACCAGACCAAGATGGCGCTCCGGCAGAACGAGCGCATCATTACGCTTCACCGCACCAATCACCGGCAGGCCGAGCGGTTTCAGCGCATCGCGCAACAACGCCTCGTGCCGGTCACTGCCCACCTTGTTGAGCAACACGCCCCCAACCGGGACATCTCCTCGATGCCGCGCAAAACCTTCCACCAATGCGGCAATGGAATGGGACTGTTTTGCCGCATCCACCACCAGCAAAACCGGCATGGCGAGGCTGACGGCAAGGTCGGCTGCCGACCCGCTGCCGTCTGCCGCGCCATCGAACAGGCCCATCATCGCCTCGGTGAGCAGGTAATCAGTTCTCTGAGCTCCTGCCAGCGAAGCAAGCCGCGCATCCGTCATCGCCCAGGGATCGAGATTGACGGAAGGTTTTCCCGCCGAAACGGCATGAAACGCCGGATCGATGTAGTCCGGCCCCGCCTTGGCCCCTGCGATATCGAGTCCCCGGTCCTTCAGTGCCCTGAGCAGGGCAAGCGTCAGCACCGTCTTGCCACTGCCCGAAGCCGGGGCAGCGATCATCAGCCGTTTTTGGTTGGATGAAATGGCCAAATCCGGTTTCCGGAATGCTTCAGCCTGCCCCGGAAACCCGGGGGGCTTCACCCCGCCCGAGCGGATCGGGATCGAGCTTGCGGCCTTCAAGTGCGCCGCGCCAGTCAAGCGCCTTGCGCAGTTTCACCGCATCGCCGACGACAACGATGGCAGGTGGCGTCAGACCGGATTGTACCAAATCGGCTTCCGACTGGCCGAGCGTCGTCTCGAGCACCTGTTGTGTTTCCAGTGTCGCATCACAGACAAAGGCAACCGGCGTTGTGGAAGAAAGCCCGTGTTCCACCAACCGCGCGCAGATGTTCGGCCAGTGCTTCATTGCCATATACATGACGATGACGGGCGAACCCTTTGCCACGCTTTGCCAGTCGATGGCATCGGGCACGATACCCCCCGCATCATGCCCGGTCAGGAAGGTCACGGAGTGGTTGATGTCGCGATGGGTCACCGGAATGCCCGCATAGGCAAGGCCGCCAATGCCCGCCGAAATGCCCGGCACGATGCGGAAGGGAATGCCGTGTTCAACCAGCGTCAGCGCTTCCTCGCCGCCGCGCCCGAAGACGAACGGATCGCCGCCTTTCAGCCGCAGCACCTTCTTGCCGGCCTGCGCCAGTTCGACCAGCGCCAGCGAGATATCGCGCTGTTTGGCCGACGGTTTGCCGCCGCGCTTGCCCGCATAGCGCAGTTCGGTATCGGGTCCGGCACCTGCAAGAATTTCCTCACTGACCAGCGCGTCATGGACGATGACATCGGCTTCGCCGATGGCCCGCGCGGCAAGCACCGTCAGCAGGCCCGGATCGCCCGGTCCCGCCCCCACCAGCCACACCGTGCCGGGCAGGAATTCGTCCTGTGCTTTCGATTTTCCTGTCACGTCTTCGACTGCTCTTGTTGCATGCGCCAGTCATCATAAATCATCGCGATTGGCCATCGCAATCGCGTCACCTATAAGGCGTTTATGAGTAAAGTCGAACGCAAAGGCAAACCGGAAGAAGGAACCGCGCTCCGGCGCGGCTGGA
>JAGRLQ010000130.1 GCA_020441735.1 Nitratireductor sp. | reverse complement strand
GGCTTGCCGAACTGCTTGCGGTCGAGCCCGTATTGCAGCGCCTGGTGCCAGCAGGCTTCGGCCGCCCCCATCACGCCCCAGGAAATGCCGTATCGCGCCCGGTTGAGGCAACCGAACGGGCCCTTGAGACCGGAGACATTGGGAAGCAGCGCATCCTCGCCGACCTCGACACCGTCCATCACCACTTCCCCGGTGACGGAAGCGCGCAGGGAGAGCTTGCCGCCGATCTTTGGCGCGGAAAGCCCCTTCATGCCCTTTTCGAGAACAAAGCCGCGAATGGCCCCGTCATGAGCTTCCGATTTTGCCCAGACAACGAAGACATCGGCAATCGGCGCGTTGGAGATCCACATTTTCGAGCCGCGCAACCGGTAGCCGCCCGAAATCTTCTCCGCCCGCGTCTTCATGCCACCGGGATCGGAACCCGCATCAGGTTCCGTCAGGCCGAAACAACCGATCAGTTCGCCCGAGCCAAGCCCGGGCAGATACTTCTTGCGCTGGGTATCGTCGCCATAGGCATAGATCGGATACATCACCAGCGAGGACTGCACGCTCATCATCGAACGGTAGCCTGAATCGACCCGCTCCACCTCGCGCGCCACCAGCCCGTAGGAAACATAACCGGCACCGGCACAGCCATATTCCTCCGGCACGGTGATCCCCAGCAGGCCCGCCTGACCCATGGCGCGGAACAATTCCGGCGCCACTGTCTCGTTCATGTAGGCTTCCTCGATGCGCGGCGCGAGTTCGGCTTCCGCAAACGCTTTCGCCGAATCGCGGATCAGCCGCTCCTCTTCCTCAAGCTGGTCATCAAGAAGGAACGGGTCGTTCCATTGAAAACTGGCTTGGGCAGGGGCGGATTTCTGACTGGGGGCAGCTTGGCTCATGGGGTATTTCGGGCAGCTTCGCCCGTCCTGTACTGGGGTGGATAGTATTGTAGATTATTCTATGCCCGGCCCCACCGGGCCGGTCAATGAGAGTCGGAAGGAACAGGTGCTGCTGTCTTGCCGTCTTAACTGGCGTCGAAATCGAGCACCAGCTTTTCGCTCAGCGGGCGCGACTGGCAGGCCAGCGTGAAGCCCGCCTCGATTTCCCATGGCTGCAGCGAATAGTTGACGTCCATCTCCGCCTTGCCCTCGACCACCCGGCAGCGGCAGGTGCAGCACATGCCACCGGCACAAGAAAATGGCAGTTCGATCCCCGCTTCATGAGCGGCATCGAGAACCTTCGACTCCTTGCCGTTCATGCGGAAGGAGCGTTTCGCGCCGTCGAGAATGGTTTCCACCACCACATCACCGGCCGCCTTTTCCGCCTGCGCTTCACTGCGGGCAGGCGGGATCGTGCCACCATCAGCCGGTGTGAACAGTTCGAAGCGGATGCGATCCTGGCTGACACCCATCTCCTGCAGCGCTGCCGAACATGCTTCCGTCATCTCCTGCGGCCCGCACAGATAGACGCCATCATGGCTGGCCGGATCGATGATCCCCTTTCCGGCAAGCAGTTTCAGCTTGTCCGCATCGACCCGGCCATTGGCAATATCCACGTCCTGGTCCTCGCGCGACAGAACGAAAACGAGGCTGAAGCGGTCCATGAACCGGTCCTTCAGTTCCTCCAGCGTTTCGCGGAACATGATGTCGCCGGTCGTCCGGTTACCGTAGACAAGCGTAACCTCCGCATCGGGATCGCCCTCCAGCAGCGAACGCGCGATTGAGAGCACCGGCGTGATCCCCGACCCGGCAGCAATCAGCAACGGGTTTTTCACCTTGCCCGGCTCAGCCGTAAAACGGCCTTCCGGCGGCAAAACCTCAATGCGGTCACCCTCCGCCAGCATCTGGGCGAAGGTCGAGAACAAGCCGCCATCGACCTTCTTGATCCCGACCCGCAACTCCGCATCGCCCGGCGCCGAACAGATCGAATAGGAGCGGCGCACTTCCTTGCCGTCGATCTCGGTCTTCAATGTCAGATACTGGCCCGGCACGAAACGGAATGTATCGCGCAGTTCGTCAGGCACGAGAAACCCGATTGCCTTCGCGGCCTGGCCTTCCGGCACCACGGAACTGACGGTCAGGGAATGAAACGATGTGGCCATGGCTTCCTCAGATACACTTGAAATAGTCGAACGGTTCCCGGCAGGCCGTGCAGCGGTAGTGCGCCTTGCAGGGGGTGGAACCGAATTCCGAAACCCGCTCGGTGTCCTCGCTGCCGCATTTCGGGCAGCAGACCGCCGTTTCGCCGAACAGGGCGAGCTTCGAGTTGGAACCGTTGACAGGCGGCGCAATACCGTATTCGCGCAGCTTTTCGCGGCCCTCCGGCGTGATCCAGTCTGTCGTCCAGGCGGGAGAAATCACCCGCTTGATCACCGGTTCAAACCCGGCGTCCCGCAACGCCGCCTCCACCGCCAGTTCGATTGCCACCACGGCGGGACAACCCGAATAGGTCGGTGTCAGCTTCGCTACCGCCCGGCCCGCTTCATCGAGTTCCACGCTGCGCAGAATGCCGAGATCATTGACGGTTACGACCGGAATTTCGGGATCCGGCACATTGGCTGCTGCCTCGAAGGCTGCCCGCTGCAAACGGATGCGCTCGATGTCATCTGTCCTGGTTGCCGCTGCCGCGCTCATGCTCCTGCCACTGCCCTACCATTCCATGCCGGGGTAGGCGCGCTGCATGTATTGCAGATCGGCCAGAAGAAAGCCCATGGCTTCGGTGTGGCGGCCATTGCGCCCGCCAGTCTGATAGCCATCCGCCAGCCCGTCGCCATCAAGCCGTGCCTCGCGGAAAATCTTGGCAATATCGGCCTGCCAGGCATCTTCCAGCGTGGCCGGATCGGTACCGATCCCTTGTTTTGCCACGAACTCGGTAACGGCATCGGTCTCGAACAGTTCCGAGCAGTAGGGCTGCAGGTCCTCCATCGCCTCACTCATGCGCCGGGCGCTTTCCGCCGTGCCGTCACCCAGACGAATAACCCATTCCGCCGAGTGGCGCACATGATAGCGGGTCTCCTTGATGGCCTTGGCAGCAATGGCAGCAAGCGCCTCGTCCTTCGACGACAGCATCGACTCCCAGAACAGTTCCATGAAGGCGGCAAAAAGATAAAGCCGCAGCATGGTTCGGGCAAAGTCGCCATTGTCGAGCTCGAGCAGCAACAGGTTGTGATAGTCGTGCTCGGGCCGGACATAGGCGAGTTCGTCCTCGCCACGGCCCTTGCCCTCGATCTCGCCGGCATAGGAATAGAGCGAACGTGCCTGGCCCAGAAGATCGAGCGAAATGTTTGGCAGCGCCAGATCCTCTTCCAGCATCGGCGCATGGCCGCACCATTCCGACAGCCGGTGCGCCAGTACCAGATGATCGTCGGCAAGCCGCAGCACGTATTCGAACAGCATTTCCTTGTCGGTCATGATGCAGCCCACTCACATATGGCCGACTTCGTCGGGAATGTCGTAGAAGGTCGGGTGGCGGTAGACCTTGTCTGCCGTCGGCTCGAACAACTCGTCCTTGTCTTGCGGATCGGAGGCAACGATGTCGGCTGACCGCACCACCCAGATCGACTGACCTTCGCCGCGCCGGGTATAAACATCGCGGGCAGCTTGCAGCGCCATCACCTCGTCGGCGGCATGGATCGAGCCGCAATGCTTGTGCGACAGGCCGTTGCGCGGCCGGATGAAAACTTCCCAAAGGGGGATTTCGTTCGTGCTCATGGTATTACTCCGCTGCCTGCCGGTTTGCTTCCTGCCGTGCCCGGCGTTTTGCCGCATGGGCAAGAGCTGCCTCGCGCACCCAGGCGCCCTCGTCCCAGGCCTTGCGCCGCGCCTTGATGCGTTCGCGGTTCATCTGCCCCTTGCCCTTGACGACCCGCCAGAACTCGTCCCAATCGATCGGTCCGAAGTCGTAGTGGCCGCGCTCCTCGTTCCACTTGAGGTCCGGATCAGGCATTTTCAGCCCGATGAACTCGGCCTGCGGCACGGTTGCATCGACGAATTTCTGCCGAAGTTCGTCATTGGTGAAGCGCTTGATCTTCCACCTCATCGACTGGTCGCCATGCTGGCTGTCGCTGTCATGAGGACCGAACATCATCAGCGAAGGCCACCACCAGCGGTCGAGCGCATCCTGCGCCATCGCCTTCTGCTTTTCGCTGCCGCGCGCCAGCACCATCATGATCTCGTAGCCCTGGCGCTGATGAAAGCTCTCCTCCTTGCAGACGCGGATCATCGCCCGGGCATAGGGCCCGAAGGACGTGCGGCAGAGCGGAATCTGGTTCATGATCGCCGCCCCGTCGACCAGCCAGCCGATGGCGCCGATATCCGCCCAGGTCAGCGTCGGATAGTTGAAGATCGAGGAATACTTGGCTTTTCCCTCCAGCAGTTCTTCAGTCATCTGTGCCCTGGAAACGCCGAGCGTTTCAGCCGCCGAATACAGATAAAGCCCGTGCCCGCCTTCGTCCTGCACCTTGGCAAGCAGCGCCGCCTTGCGTTTCAGCGTCGGCGCGCGAGTGATCCAGTTGCCTTCCGGCAGCATGCCGACGATTTCAGAATGCGCATGCTGGCCGATCATGCGGATGAGCGTGCGCCGGTAACCTTCCGGCATGGCATCATTCGGCTCGATCTTGTCTTCTGAGTCGATGCGCTTTTGGAACGCTTCGAGAAATTCCGGCGTTTCCTCGGTGCTGTCATCGGCACCGATCAGGCCCTGGCTGTACATGGAATGCTCCTCCGTGCTCGCGGCAGATTTATCATGTTACAAAATTTTCGACAACGATTTTTTTGTAACATATTGAGCTTGCAGCCTCTCTGTGTGCATAACCTGAACAAGTGTCGCAAACACCGCCAACGGGGAGGAACCATGGCTCAATCCGAAAACAACAGCTTCTCGAAGGCCGATGCGCAAACCCTGCTCGGTGAGGTTTTCGCACCCTGGGTTCAGAAACTGGGGCTTGTTCCCGAAGGCGGGAAGGAAGGCCGTCAGACCTTCTCGCTGCCTGCCACCGGCGATCTCGTCCGCAAGGGTGGCCCCGGCGGCGGTGTCGTTTGCGGCCAGGCACTGGCCGCCGCCGCCGATACGGTTTCCGTTCTCGCACTTGCCATGATCAATGGCGCGATGCGTCCCAACACCACCACCGATTTCTCGATCCGGTTCCTGCGGCCCATTGCCGAGGGAACGGTGAAGATCGAGGTCAAGCCGCTGTCGAACGGCCGCCGTCTGGCCGTGACCGAGGTTTTCTTCTTTGCCGAAGGCAGCGAAAAACCAGGCGCCCACGCCACCTGCACTTTTGCCTGGCTCGATTGAGGGTGCCCGGCTCGACTGAGCCATCCTAGCTGAAGCGCGCGGCCACATCCGCCGGCATGTCTGAAGGGCGGCCACCAGCATGAACTCCCGCCTGATCGAGCCAGACCTCCGATGGCGCCGCCAGCTTGCGGTAGAGTTGCGCCACCAGCGCCCGGCATTCATCTTCCGGCCAGCCTCCGGGCAACAACTCGCCCGGCAGGCCCTTTAGCCGCAGCGCGATACGACGCCAGCCATGAATCAGCAGGCAACGCAACACCAGCGCTTCCAGTGGCTCCGGCTGCCAGCCTTTTTCCAGCTTTTTCGCCACCGGCGCGAAAACGGCAATCAGATGATGCATCGCATCAGCTTCATCCTGCGGCGCCAGCAGTTTCTGAAACCAGTCCGGCATTTGCAGGAAACTGCCCTGATAGACCATCGCTTCAGGAAACCCCGTCTCGTATCGGTCGAGATCGGCAAGCAGCCAGTTGCGGGATAGCGGGATCGCCCCGGCACATTCCGCATTTTCCCCCTCGCCTCCCTGAAACACCAGCGCCCAACGACCTCCCTCGGCTTGCAGGCCAGTTACAGCATAAATCCTCTCTCCGGCATCGCGGAATTCCCGCTCCCGCTGACCGGCCAGCCGGTAATAACTGGTGCGCCCGTCCCGGCGGCGTTCCACCCAGCCATCCTTTGCCAAACGCGAAATCGCCGTGCGCATCGCGCCGGCCTCCACCCCCATCGCTTCCATGATGTCGCCCAGCGTGCTGGCGGCAACCGAACCGCCGCGCGGCAGGATGGCATCACCAAACACGGTAACGATCAGCGACCAGGTCTTCAGCCGCACCGGCGAACCCAGTTGCCGCGCGACCTCTTTTGCCAGGCTGGTTTCGGTCAGCAGGTTCAAATCACCCTCAATAGGCGTTCATCGTGTGCAATTCATATTCGGCCACCTTGTCGCCGTCCTGATTGGAAAGCGCAACATGCCAGCGTACCTCGCCATAGTCCGCCGTGCGCTTCGTCTTGCGTTTGACGGTCAGCGCCACACTGATCGCATCGCCCGGCGATACAGGCTTCTGGAAGCTCAGCCCCGTCAGCCCGGTATTGGCGAGCACAGGCCCCGGATCGGGCTGGACGAATAGTCCGGCGGCAAAGGACAGCAGCAGATAGCCATGCGCCACCCTGCCGGGGAAGAACGGATTGGCCTTGGCCGCTTCCTCGTCCATGTGGGCATAGAACGTATCACCGGTGAATTCGGCAAAATGCTCGATATCCTCAAGCGTCACGGTGCGCGGACCGGCATGGATCGTTTCGCCGATCTGCAATTCGCCGAACGTCCGGGTGAAGGGATGCGCAGGGGCTTCGATCTGCTCGGCACCCGCCACCCATTGGCCGGTAACACCGGTCAGAATATCGGGCGAGCCCTGAATGGCAGTACGCTGCATGTAGTGCAGCACGCCCCTGATTCCGCCCAGTTCCTCGCCGCCGCCGGCCCGGCCCGGCCCGCCATGCACCATATGCGGCATCGGCGCGCCGTGGCCGGTCGATTCGGCCATGGACTGCGAATTGTTGACATAAAGACGTCCATGCCAGGCAGCGCTTTCAAGCGCCACGTCGCGGGCAGTTTCAGGATCGGAGGTGAACAGCGAGGCAACCAGACTGCCTCCACCCCGGTTCATGATCGCACAGCCATGGGCAAGATCGCGATAGCCCATCACCGTGGAAACCGGGCCGAAGGCCTCCACCGAATGCACCGCCGATGCACCATCGGGATCGGCACAGTGATAAAGCATCGGCGGCAGGAAGGCGCCATTCTCTGTCCCCTCGCCCACCGGCGCAAATCTGCCATCTTCGCCGAAGACCTGCCTTGCTTCGCCGGCGATGCGCGAGGCCTTTTCGAGCACATCGGCGCGTTGTGCTGTGGAAACCAGCGCGCCCATGCGAACCCCTTCCACGTCGGGATCGCCGACAACCGTCTTTTCAAGTTTTGCGGTTACTGCCTCCAGCACCGCATTGACGCTTGCCTCCGGCACGATGATGCGCCGGATCGCGGTGCACTTCTGCCCCGCCTTGGTGGTAATCTCGCGCACCACTTCCTTGATGAAGCAATCGAAGTCCGCGCTTCCCGGCGCCGCATCGGGTCCCAGCAGCGAAGCATTGAGGCTGTCCTGCTCGGCGGTAAACCGCACCGACTTTTCCAGCAGGCCCGGATGGCTTCTGAGCTTCAGAGCCGTCGCCGCAGAACCCGTAAAGGCCACCGTGTCCTGACAATCGAGCAGATCGAGCAGATTGCCGGTCGAGCCGCAGACAAGTTGCACCGCCCCTTCCGGCAGCAGGCCGCTTTCGACCATCATCGCAAAACAGGCATGGGTCAGATAGGAGGTCGCCGTGGCAGGCTTGACGATCGCCGGCACACCGGCAAGCAGCGTCGGCGCAAGCTTCTCCAGCATCCCCCAGACCGGAAAGTTGTAGGCATTGATGTGGACGGCAACGCCCTGCAGCGGCACACAGATATGCTGGCCAACAAAGGTTCCGTTCCGTGAAAGCTGTTCGACGGCACCGTCGACATAGACAT